>JADGBV010000136.1 GCA_015231345.1 Planctomycetota bacterium | reverse complement strand
TGGCCGTTGTTCAAGTCGTGTTCGTAGTAAGGCATCATGTACTGGTCGAAACGTCCAGGAGAGATGGAGGTGCCATTATCGTATATTTGAATACACACCTGAATAAACCAAAAGCTTTGTAGAGCTTCGTGAAAGTTAGCTGCCGGATACTCCGGTACTTTGGCACAGTTTTCAGATATAGTTAAAAGCTCCTTTTTGCGTGTGGGGTCTTTTTCTTGCTCGGCTAACTCCTTAGCATAAAGGGAGTAGCGCTGGGCAAAGGCGATGACCGAATCGATGATCATCAAGCACGAGTCGTAGAAATACTGAGCTTCAAGATCCTCTTTTTTCCAGGAGCTTAAGGCGGCCATTCTTTTATGTATGCTTTCTTTGATACCTGAGAAACCCTGACTGAGGACTTTTTCGTAATCGAGAAGAACATGTCCAATGCCACTTTCCTCGTGAACCCCCACGCTCATAAGTCCGGCATCAAAACGTAATTTTTTGACGTCCTCTGTCATATATGACATCATTTTATCTTTGAAGGTTTTGCCTTTCCAAAAGGGAATGATATCTTTACGTATGGTTGAGATTTCTTCTTCAGTTATGTAAAATTTATCTTGTGCTCGAGTATAAAAGCTTTCCACTTCTTCGTCAATCCAGTCAACCGCAAATTCAGGGAACAGAGGTGCACTGCGATGCTTTGAAGATTGATGACCAACGATGAGTTCATCATCGAGAATGAGAAGGCTCATTTCGCGTAACACTGCGTCATACGTTTTCGCTCGCAATACTAAAGGCGGCAAATGGGAATTATCTTTATAGATACGAGTGGTAATAAGGGCTCGTTCAAGGCATACTTCTGGTTGAACTGTCACAACCCTTTCGCGCATACGCTGTATGCGTTGGTAGGCTGCAGTGCCTTCCTCTAAAACGTCTTCTATTGTGTGTTTGATACTCATGTTCTATTATCCTTCTGATTCAATATTCTTTCGACTCTGTATTTCTTTTGGCATATTTGGTGTGAGAGATGAGTTAGCAATTTTTATGAAAATATATAACATCTCAACCACCTACCTTAACTTGAAGTCCATATGCCTCCACTGAAGACTTTAGGTCTTTTAACTCATCATCTTCAGGTGTATAGGCATGAAAGTTATATTCCATATCATTATTCTCGTATTTGCTCTCACCTAAACGATGATAAGGTAGAAGGTGCACCTCTTTTACTCCAATATCTGCGGCGAACTCTGCCGTATTCTGGATGTTTTCCTGACTATTATTGTGACCTCCAATAACAGGGATGCGTATGATGAATTCCTTATCAAGTTGCGCTGCTTTCCTGGCATTGGCCAGAATTAGTTCATTGGGGACACCGGTGAGCCGTTTATGTGTGGTGCTGTCCATCGCTTTAATATCATAAAGAATCTGGTCCACCTGACTAAGCACAGCCTCAGCATTCTGCCAGTTCGCATAACCACATGTTTCTATGGCCAAGTGAAGACCCATGGTTTTCAGAGCTGAGATGAGCATGGCGGCCTGTTGGGGTTGGCTTAAAGGTTCCCCTCCGGATAAAGTTACTCCACCTCCTGATGACTGATAAAAGGCCTGGTCTTTCAAGACTTCATCGACCAAATCATCCAAGCACCAATCTTTGCCAATCACTTGGCGAGCAGCCGTAGGGCAGGTCTCTTTGCATTGGTGGCAATTAATACATTTGTCCTCATCCCTGCGACCGTCTTGATTGAGCGCATTTTGAGGGCAAGAGTTAATACATCCCTTGCAGTCCATGCACGAAGATTTATTATAGCTTTTCTGAGCAGAAAAACTTTGTGATTCTGGGTTGGAGCACCATAAGCACCTGAGAGGACAACCCTTTAAAAAGATATTTGTACGGATGCCTCGGCCATCATGCAGGCTGTATCGCTGTATGTTAAACACTGAAATTGTGTCAGTTACAACCATAATGCTAGTTAAATATAATTCCCCGTAAGTGCCAAGATCTTTTTATATAATAATCCTAACACGAGCATGACGGGGTACCAGGAGATTCTCACCGATCCATCCTATGCTGGTCAAATTGTCGCCATGACTTACCCGCAGATTGGTAATTATGGCATCAACTCGAAAGATGTTGAAAGTAAAAAAATCCATTGCCGTGGCTTTATCGTTCGGGAACTTTCCGAAATATACAGCAATTTTGAGGCTGAGCAAAGTTTAGAGGATTACCTAAAAGATAACAACTTGGCTATTATGACCGAAGTTGATACACGTGCTCTTACCAGAGCATTACGCGAAAAGGGTGCCATGAAAGGCTGCTTTCTTGCTGATGGTGCAGATAAAGATGAGGCCATGAAGAAGATTCAAGCATTTCAATATGCTGGTATCGATATGACTCAAGGTGTCGTTGGCTTTCAAGAAGGTGCCGAATATAACAAGGGCGCTAAGCATAAAGTTGCGGTTTTGGACGTAGGCATTAAAAGCAATATACTACGAATCCTTTCTGAATTCTGCGAATTAGACGTTTTCACCGTAGACTCTTTTGCACAGGCTAAGCTAAACGATTATGAGGGCTTTTTTCTTTCCAATGGACCTGGTGACCCAGAAGCTGTTAAGGGAGCAATTGCTCATATCCAAAGTATTCTCAAAACAGGCAAGCCTGTTTTTGGTATTTGCTTAGGCCACCAACTTCTAAGTCTAGCTTTGGGTGGCAAGACATTTAAACTAAAATTCGGCCATCATGGTGCTAATCACCCTGTAAAGAATCTTCTAAGCGGTAAAGTTGAAATCAGTTCTCAAAACCATGGTTTTGCTGTCGACCCAGATTCATTTTCAGAAGTGGATGTTGTGCCGACTCACATTAACATGAATGATAACTCATTAGCTGGCTTAATGCTCAAGGATGCACCTGTGTACTCCATACAGTACCACCCAGAAGCATCACCTGGCCCTCACGACTCTGCTTACCTTTTTAATAAGTTCCAAGAAGACTTAAGCCGAGCTAAAAAGTAATGGCTAAGGTTACTTTTAAGCCCTCGGGCAAAGTGATTGACATCCCTAAAGGTGAAAATCTACTCACTGTCGTTCGACGCGAAAAGTTAAATGTTAATAGTAAATGTGGTGGCGCTCCCACCTGTGCACTATGTCGAATCGTCATAGAGTCTGGGGATGAAAATCTCAGTCAGGTTGCTCGCAAGGAAAGTGACCTCATAGGAACTTCATATTATATCACTAAAAAACGCTTAGCTTGCCAAACGCTTATTGTTGGCGAAGGTGATATCACTATTGACCTCAGCGAACATAGCGAAGAAGATAAAGTGGAGAAGAACTTCAAATCACCTTTCAGAACTCGCATGCCTTCTCCAGAAGATATTGCCAAGAAAGAAGAGGCGATGAAGTCCAGGAAAAATAAAGATGGCTCAAAATCAGGTCGTTTTCCACAATCAAAGTCGGGTAGATACCCACAATCTAAATCATCTGGTTCCTTTTCAAAGCATAAAAGTGGCGAGGGACAGCAGACTGATGATCAGGAACGTCCAAAGAAAAAGTCTAGACCTAGACGTAGGCCTCAAAATAAAAAAAATAATACATCTGAATCTAGGCCGGATCATAGTAAAGCTAGTTCATCTGAATCTAAACCAGATCACAAAAAAACTAACTCATCCGAGTCCAGGCCGGATCCTAAAAAATCTTCCGCGTCAGATATGCGCCCTCAAGATAAAAAAGCCCCTTCGGCTAGCTCAGAAATAAACAAATCTGCTGCTCCTAAGCCTAATCAGGCTGATGAAAATAGCTGAAGCGCAGAAACTCATAGCAGATTGTTATGGGGAAAAAGACCGAAATAGGGGTGTCGATGGCACTTTCATGTATTTTGTTGAAGAAGTTGGCGAATTAGCCACATCTTTACGGGAAGAGAGCGACGAGGAATGTTCTTCGGAATTTGCCGATGTGATCGCTTGGTTATTTTCTTTGGCAAGCCTTAAAGGCATCGATATAGAGGAAGCTTTTAAGAAAAAATACAGTCTTTGTGGTGGTTGCGGCTCATCGCCTTGCACCTGCAAAACGAAGCCCTAAGTCGTTATTGTGAAAGCTCAGGCCTTTTTTCCTGCGTCGCTTTTTTCAGAAGATTTATTTTCTCAGGGTAAAGAAATCTGCCAGAAACGCTTGGGTGTGGAGCTTGTCCATGAAACTCTACCTGTGCCACAAGCTTATTCTGCTGGCCCACTATCAGAGCGTCGGGATTCTTTTTTAGCTGGACTCAATGGCCCAGAAGTCGAAATATTATGGGCTGCGCGAGGTGGTTATGGCACGGTGGAATGGCTAGGAGATCTACCAAAGAACACCGAAAAGTGGCAAGGCAAGACACTTATCGGTTATAGCGATTTAACAGCTCTTCATGCTTTTACGAGTAATTTAGGCCTTCGGAGCATCCATGGTCCCATGATTGCTACAAAAAATTGGTGTGAAGCCACTGATTTGGAAATTAACTCCTTAAAACATGCCATTCACGGCGAGAAACAAAAGATTTCATGCCAATTTAACTCAAATGATACAATTCAGGGTCGCCTTGTGGGTGGCAATTTAACTGTTTTGGCCAGTTTAATGGGGACGCCCTGGCAATTAAAACTTCAGCCGGGAGATATCCTTTTTTTGGAGGATATTAACGAAGCCCACTACGCCTTGGCAAGAAGTTTGCGTCAGCTCAGTTTTTCTGAAAATTTTGCGAAAGTCACCATTTTATGGGGCCATTTAAGCTCTTGCGCTCATTCATTCTCCACTGAACAAGAATTATTGCAGGCTCTAATGACTCCTTATGAAAATTTGTGGGGCTGTGGAATATGGGCAGGGCATGAGCAAGAAAACTTGAGTCTCCCTCTGGGATTGCCTGCAAAAATTGAAAGAAATACGCTGTTTTTAAAATAAAGCTAAATATCTCAATTCTAATGAACGATAATATTATTCTTGATTGTTTATCGCAATCGATAAAATAAGGAGCCACCAAGGACGGAGGAAAGGCTATGTATGGGGTGAGAGGCGAATTAGTAGATTTTGGTCGAATGTACAGCAGTCCATCTAATGGTTCAGGAAAAATGGCAGCCTCAGTAGACCCAAGTCAGTTGGCAGCAGCTGTGCAAATGGTCCGCGTAGCAACCGATAGCATGCAAAGCCAATTTGGTGCCCACTTAACTGTCTTTAGTGACGTAGGTTAAGGGGAGCACGTTGCTAACTTTTGAAATGAAGACTATATAAAAACATACAACATTTCAAAGGAGGAGGTTTTTGTTACAGGGTAAACGAACCTAAGTACAATGCCGCACACCGGTTCGTTAATTAACTGAGAGCTTCTTTCTTGATGGCAAACTGGAGCTTGGGGTGGGTGAAACGCAAAGCATCGTTATGGTGAAAAGTGGCAAATTCAGTCACAATGGCACCAGCTGGGCCGGCCATCATAAAATGCATTTCCCCTTCATTCTTTAAACGATCAGTTTCACCAGCAATGACCTTATCACAGGCGTTGACCTTACAGTAAGGTTTTTGACTCTCGGGTATTTCTACGCCATCTGGGAAATCTGAAGCCTCAGCTTTGACACTAAAATTATAAATCTGCCCATGGCGTACGAGCCAAGCTTCCTGTTTTGGCGGGCATACACCTTCCACAGCTACATGAGCGTGTTCGGGTAGCATTTGTCCAGGTAAAAGAAAGATCTCGTGGCCCATATAGCCTCCGCCATCGTAATTATGATTCTCCCAAATCACCCCGCCCATACCTACATTGGAGAAATCGTCCATTTCAAAGTCTGGGCACCAGAACTTATCTCCTTTGAAACTTTCGGGGATGGGGTAGTGATAATAGTCCATCATTTCGAAATAGGCCTCTTTGGCTTTCGCTTCACTAAATTGGCCGCCTGGATAAAAAAAATCGTTTGCTTTTCTCATCATGATGATACTCCCTTCTATGAAAAATTTAAAAAAAACTATGCCAGCATATGTTCGGTTCGTTCAATGATACTCTCCTGGATTTCAGGAACAAGCTCATTAAAAAAGGCACTATAGCCAGCTACACGAACGACTAAGCCCTTATGCTTTTGTGGATGCTCCATGGCATCCTTAAGGGTTTGGGCGTCCACAATATTAAATTGAACGTGCCCACCACCAAGGGAAATATAACCCATGATCATATCCGCCCATTTGGCTATGCCTTCAGGAGTCGCCACTGCTGAAGGAGTGATTTTTTGATTGAAAATAACACCATTGCCGCAACGCACATGATCGATGGCACAAATTGACTTCATGGCTGCCGTAGGCCCGTTAACATCAGCTCCATAATTGGGGGAGATGCCGTCGGCTAGGGGTTCACGCTTTTTCTTGCCATCGGGAAGAGCGGCTGTAGCTTGGCCAAAGGCTACATAAGAGGCTACAGGTAAAAGAGCTGCAGTAAAAGGGCCTCCACGGTAGGTCTCGTAACCTAACATGGAATCAAAGAAAATATCTGTGGAGATTTTGACCATTTCATCGGGACCTTGTAAATCGTTGCCGTACTTTTCTATTCGGTTCAAAATGAACTGGCGCATAAATTCATCATCTGCATAATCACTTTCCAAGGCCTGGAGCATACGTTCCATGGTGAAGGTTTTATCTTCGTAAATGGCTTTTTTAAGGGCGTAGAGTGAATCTCCGACGTTGGCAATGCCCACTCCCAAAGGTCCTGTCCAGTTGTACTTGGCGCCACCCTTAAGTACATCGCAACCCTTATCGATGCAATCATCCACAAGCATCGAGTGAAGTGGAATAGGCATGTTCTCCGCATGGACCATGTCGATAATATTATCCCATTTAACCAGTATCTCCATGCAATAGTTCATTTGTTTTTTAAATGCGATGGTGAATTCTTCAAAAGTCTCAAAATTAGCAGGGTTGCCTGTTTCAATGGAAACGAGCTCTCCCGATAAACCACAATGGCCATTGAATAGAGTTAATTCGAGCACTTTTGCCATGTTTAGATAACCACCGTTACATCGGCCCCAAGTGTTTTTGGGAGAAATTTCGACGCAGCCTACCAATGTGTAATCCCTGGCATCTTGAAGAGAAACCCCTAAATTCAGCATGGAAGGAATGTATATATCATCATTTACGATTTGCGGCATGCCATTACCTTTTCGTATAGCTTCGCATACTCGGTGCACAAACCTGATGGGCGACTTGGCATGAAGGCGAACGGAAAAATTAGGCTGCGATAAAACTAAGTGGGAGTGGGCCTCCAAACAACGATAAGATAAGTCATTGGTTCCGTCACTGCCATCCTGAGTCACACCAGAGATAATTAAATTTTGCCCCATGGGGTAGCCGGCATGGAAGGCTGCATCTTCAGCGCCATATATTTTTATGGGTTCACAGAATTTCACCCACATGGACTCAAGAAGTTCTTGAGCTTGGGCTTTTGTTAAGTGGCCGTTGTTCAAGTCGTGTTCGTAGTAAGGCATCATTATCGAGACAAAATACTATTTCATTAAAGCCCTGTTCTCGTAAGTATTTTCGGTGATCATCGGTAAACCCATTCGTTCCATAAATGGGAATCACATTACTAAAGCCAATTTGAATCAGTGATAGAGCATCAAGAATGGATTCAGTTATGATGATACTATCTGAATGCTTCGCTGCTTGACCATTGAAAACCCCTCTCCTTTTCCCCTTCAAGTACATTTGTCTATGCCCTTCTATACTCCGACCATAAAGGCCACAAACTTCTCTTCCATCTTGAATAGGAACGATTAAGCATTTATAAAATGACTCATTGCCTTTTTCATTTAAGAGCCCTAACTCTTTTAACTGCTCAGCTATTTTTAGCTGTGAGGAAACAGCATTCTTTAAAGAGCCACCATCACTATATCCAAGATGAAACCTTCCCCAAATTTCTTTATTGCTAATACCTCGCTGAATCAAATACTCCTGAGCTGCTTTATTAGCAGTGAAGTTCTTGTGATACAAGCGACTCACATCTTTTAACAGCGATGATTCTTGAATTTGAGCAGGAGAAGAATGGTCTGGAGACTTGATAGTCCCCGGTTCATCGATTCCCAAATACAAATCATTAATGGCTTGCTTGTTACTGACCTTCTCATACTTTTCATGAAATGTGATTATATCACCACCAATCCCACAAGCCGGACAATTAAATAAACCCTTTTCCGGAGTCACTCTTAAGCTGGGATTGCTATCATCATGAAATGGACAAAGGCCGATATAGCTACCACCGCTTTTCTTTAACTGCACACCTTTAGAACGGATCGTATCTAAAAGATCATAATGCCTTTTTACTTTATCGACTTTTGATAACCCAAACATTTTCTTTCCTCTCCTTGTTCTCTCAATGTTCTCTTGATATGCTGATGCAATTCCACTTTTTTGATCTTTTGAAAAAGAAGGTCTTTCAGATGATCCACTGTCATCTTCAGCATTTTCACATTCGCAGTGGCCCGACCACTGCGATAATCTTCGCTGGCAATTTGAACCTTTTCACCGGATAAAACAAAGGTGCCCACCTTTCTGCCTGATGAATTCGTCACTGTCAGATCTTTAAGCTCAAAACCCTTAATCAGGAGGTAAGCCCCCTCGAATAAGTCTCGCACCTCTGTTTCGTCTCTCATTTTTGCGCTCATGCGGTAAATAGCCAGTACAAACTATTAGAAAACCGTATCCAATCATAGGCATCTCTATGCCTATAAAATACTCCAGAAATGATAGCGTCAAGTCTCAAAATGGATATAATTTGTTGAAAAAATGCTTTTCAGGCAATAAAGGAGTACTCAATGGTATATTTATAGCAAAAGAAAGTAGATAAATGTCATTTCATACCAAACTCAAACAATTGCGAATAGAGAAAAGTTGGACCCAAGCTCAGCTTGCAGAGAAACTCAATGTGCAGCAAAAACAAGTCTCTTCATACGAACGAGGAGCAAGCAAGCCCTCCACTGAAGTTCTTATACGAATCGCAGAGACCTTTGAAGTTAGTCTTGATTATCTAGTTTTCGAACTTCAAGGACAAAGCGCAAAAGTTAATGTAAAAGATCGGGATCTTCTTCGCGTGTTT
>JADGBV010000135.1 GCA_015231345.1 Planctomycetota bacterium | reverse complement strand
GGCAGTATTTATTTCCCATGAAACGTATATCCCGTGACCCAAGATCGGGACGGGCGCAGAGGCATCATGTCTTGCCTGATACATTACGAAAACAAGTTAAGCGTGCCGTGAAGGATGCTGGGATATTTAAAAAAGTAGGCCCACATACTTTTAGGCATTCTTTTGCCACACATCTTTTAGAAACTGGTTATGACATCCGCACTGTTCAAGAACTTCTGGGGCATGAAAGTGTAGAGACGACTATGATATACACTCATGTATTAAACACTCCGGGTGTAAGTGTGGTAAGCCCTCTGGAGACTTTAGATTAAAAAGGGTATAGCCTGCTTAACAGACCATACCCTCCTCTTAGCCTTACGGCTCTTTATCCTTATAGATATTGCGGATTATTTTACTCCTATCTTTCCACTTTTTCTTGCCAAGGGAGCTTTGATGTTTTGATGAACGTTGCTCATAAAACTGAGTTTCCCTCAATTGCTTGCTAAAATTATCAAAACGTTTAGCATCAATCTCACCTCCCTCTATGGCTTCCCTAACTGCGCACCCTGGTTCGTGAATGTGAGTGCAGTCAGTGAACTGACATTCTTCACCGTAAGTCTCAATATCGGAGAAGGTGGCCTTCACACGATCCTCATCGATAGACAACTGTAATTCCCTCATTCCAGGCGTATCAATAATAATCAGGTCGTTAGACAGATACATCTCTCGGCTGGTGGTTGTATGCCGACCTTTGCTATCACCTGTCCTAACCTCAGAGATAGCAGCAAGTTCATCTCCTAAGAGTTCATTGATTAGACTGGATTTACCGACACCAGAAGAACCTACAAATGTGAGAGTATCACCTTTTGCAAATAAACTTCTGAGTTCTGGAATCCCTAAGCCTGAAATGGCACTGGTAAAAACGATGGGACAACGAAATGACTCGTGGTTCATATTATAGTCGTTCGCCTGATGTTTATTGGTTAAGTCTGCTTTGTTCATAACAACGACAGGCTTAGCGCCACTACCCTGACAAATTGCAAGGTATCTCTCGATTCTATTCCGACTGAAGTTCTCGTCGAGACTCGTTACTATCACTACCCAGTCGATATTTGTGGCAATCAACTGCTCGTCGGAAGTTGCCCCAGCACCTTTGCGCGAAATCTTGCTTTTCCGTGGAAGGACCTCGTGGATAACCCCTACGGAACTATCCGCTTCCATGCTCCAGATAACCCAATCGCCAGTTGTGGGGAAATCAGATGGGCTAAGACAGTTGTGCCGGAAACTTCCGGAAACAACTGCCTGGCTTCGACCTGAAGGTGATAGTACATGATACATGCCTCTTTGAGTCAGAGCGATTCTTCCGCATGGTGGGTTTTCCCGTTCTTCTTTAGAAAGTGAGATATGGAAATATTCTGACCAACCTAGTTGTGGCAGTGAGTAGATGTTTTTTGCCTTGCTACTATTGGCAGTTTCTTGTGATTTTTTCATGATGAATCCTTATGTGAGTTTTGACGCTCCCTTTATGGATTCACCGATATTTTAATGTGCCTTAGGGCACAGAGAAGATCGGTCTAACCTGCGTAGGGAGCTAGACGACTAGATTGGGATTCAGAAAAGACAATCATTAAAGCTCCTTATAGTGAGGTAAAAACAAGATTATATGCTTAGCACAGAGTATTCAATCCCAAAGGAAAAAGATCATCTCAAATGCAAGAGAGGTTGCAAGGCAAGCAGTGGCTAGTTCAAAAGTTAATCTGTCCTTTATTCTCACGGCGACAACCTGCCTTGGCCTCGCCTATCGATTACGGAAAAGTTTGTGGTCTCCTTCAAATATTCACTCATCCCAATCTTTGGGTATAACACAGCTCTAGTCGGAACCAGTGACCTTGATAGTAACAGGTGATTTTGCATTCTGCTTTATCCAGACAATCAACACGTCTTTCCAGACTCGACCATCTTTAACATCAAGGGTTAAGTAGTAGCCGAATGTAAAATCTACGCTTGGGGTTAAAACGACATCATTATACACAATACTAGGTGCCGCTGCCCCCCAATTGTTAATAAGGATTGCTGGATTTACCATAGGGCTGGTTTCACTTGCGTCTAGATTAAATACAACGGAACTTGTGTCTGTCACATTGGCAAAATCGACCAAATAGGATTTTTGTGCCATATCATAGCCGTATACTTCAGCCGGAGTAGTACTGGTTTCCATTAGTTGGGGAGGTGTTAGCCAGGAACGACCAATATCCTTTACGTAATCAGCATTCAAGGCATCAGTGGTGTGTTTGACATAACCGGACAGATAGATTTTGGTAACGGACGTTCCTTCTTGCTTAAACCAGGAGTTGTTGCCTCCAGTAACGACCATATGTCCAAGGCCACCCCCAATATACCCTTCGCCGAGAATATCACCTACTGGCCACTCATTAAATATATGGTGAGGCGCTTCTGGCGCTGCTTCATTGGGGTAACATGAGACCCAGCTATCTGTGGGATGTCCCCTCCCGATTGTATAGGGACGAAGCAGAGATTTGGTATTTATAATGACCATGTTCGCATTCTCAAACGGTGCAAAAGCCGAGCGTAGATCCTGCCATTCAAACTGGGTGACCGGATAAGGATCGTACCCGAAGACTCCGTAAGACCCATCCATTTTGACTAGATTTAGAGCATTGATATGGAGATCGTCGCTAAGATACCTTTCACCTTCCAGCCCCATGTTATTGAAGAGAAATTCCTGAGTTTCAAAGAAGAAGGTTTCGATACGGTCATCGGTATATGGCACAGACAGGGCTGCAACAGGGGACCATACCTTTACCTCTCTAGTATAGGTGCCATCAGGAAAGATAGTAAACCATTCATCAACATGGTCACCGGGCCCGTATGGAGCAACCTGGCCGAGCTGAGCGTGAGCCAGCTGACCAGAGAAATTTACGGGAGCAGAACGATAACGCACAATAATTCTGGCTTCATTCTTGCTCTCGATCCAGATACGCGTATAGATATTGCCTCCATCGGCAGTTGTTTCAAAGCCTTCTTCTGATGTATCGTGATCGTGTGTCTCAACCATACCATTCCATTGAGCGATCAGTTTATTGTCAGTTTGATGCGGCATTAACATGCAATTTATACCTGGTGCATTAAATGCCATGAAAGCATTTAGCTGATCGAATCGAACAAAGACCTCTCCTCCCATCCAGGGTAGAGGTTTCTGATGTTCATTCGTATTGCCATGCGCATTGAATGAGGAGACGCTTTCACTTTTCTCAAAATAGGCAACCAGAAACATGGGGTTGTCAACAAGGTTGAATATCTTGCTCTGATCGGTACCGTAGACAGGATGATCCACACTGCCACCGCCCCAGTGTGAGAAGGCGCTGTCGGAAGACGCGTGTGCTGTAAATGTCACAGATGTCTCGTAATTGTAGATACCACCAGGAGGATCCAATGTTATACTGCCACCTCCCGGGCCATCAATGATGTAATCCAACGTAACTTGATTCTCTCCTATGGCTGGACGACTAAAGGTTGCTGCGATGCTCCTGTTGCCATTCATAGTGATCGTTGTGGGATTTGTGGCCCCGTCGAGATCACCACTCCATCCGTCAAATGAACTTAGCATAGAAGGTCTTGCGGTGACCGTAACCACAGCGCCGGGTGCATAAGAGCCACCAGGAGGGTCGAGACGAATAAGCCCTAGGCCGGTATCTTTTGTTACAATAAACTGCTGACCAGCCATTTCAGTCTTCAGAGAGTATTGCACGTGAAAATTTTCGTTGTTCTCGTTCAGATCCTGACCTTCTTCTGATTCTCCACCTCCTCCACAGGCCAGAGAGAAGTAGATCAGAAAACCGATGGACAGAATGGCGAAATGACATCTTTGGAATTGGGTCATGGGGGAACCTCCATTAATGGTTGCTTCACCTAATATAACGGCCCTGGATATGATTTCATAATATAAAAAATTGTATATTATATTACATATTAAATGCACGCAGTGCCTAGGCTACTAATCTTTTAGACCAATTATCATCCCAAGTCCTAATGGGAAGTTCGCTCAATTAGGGATAAATTGTTGGCCCCCCGGAGTTCCTCAGGGGGGAGGCTCCTAATTAAGGTGCCGGCGCACCTGGCCCACCAGCTCCCTTTGCTGCCAACTTGGCAAGCTTGTCATTACTCATGGTGACATTGAGAGCCAGTTTTCCTTCATTAGCCGTCAAGCTCCAATCTTCTTTTCCTAAACCGAGCATCATGCCCATCATCATGCCCAAACCCATTCCAAGTTCCTTTTCGACCGCTTGCGCCTTCTCGGCAGAATTCATTTCCAGCCCAACAGAGAGGACCAAACCCTCGACTAGCTTGTAGTCCAATGAAAGCTCTCCTTTTTGTACACTATTTAGATCCATTGGCTGGCCCTGTTTCACCGGATAAGATTCACCGGTATTATTCCAGCAAAACCACAAGAGGTCGTTGGCATGTTCTTTGGCATAGCTCGACAGGTTGGGGGCTAATGAAGCACTGCTTGCCCCTGATGCCAAACGCTTGATATAATCCGTAGAGCCAAAAAGGATGGCATTACTATCTAAAGCACAAACTAAGCCCGTTTCACCTTCCTTTTCGTAAGCCTCCACTCCTCCCTCGAGGGTAATTTTTTTCAGTTTCTCTTTAGAACACTTAATCGCTTTTTCTAACTCTTCCTTGGCATCGACCTTCATTTCAAGAACCAATGCTCCAGCTGGCTCTTTGACTTCTTCCGAAAGCACGCTGGTGTCCAAAAGCAAGTGAACCCCGCTCACTCTTTTTTCGATATATGCGCCTGGACCGTCTTTTAACAATTCGGCTTTTAAGCTTTCAGCTTCAGGGGTGCTGGCTAGTTCAGCGAAGAATTTCTGCATTTTCTCTTCATCCACCTTTGCCAGCTCTTCTTGAAGAAGGGGGATTGAGAGCAGGCTTCCTAATTGGATTCCGCCCAACCCTGATAATTGACCACTTATATAGTTTTCAATGACAAAAGGTCCTTTTTTAGCACTTGAATCTGCAGAGCCTTCTTCACCCAGAGGAAACATGAAGTAGGCGGCAACAGCAATGACTAAAAGTGCAGCAGCCCCTATCAAAATCGGAAACATCTTGTTCTTCTTAGCCGCGGCAGGTTCATCTGCCCTTCCCTCAGCTGCTGCCGAAGGCCTGGCTACCCTGCTACTATTTCTCTGGGGAATTCCCGTTTTTCGCCTGGATACTGAACTTTTTCTCTTCGGAGGAGCCTTTCTTTGAGTTTTTTTGGCAGGTTTCTCTCCCCCAGTGACCTCAGCTGGACTTTCCGGTGAGGAGTCCAGCATGGGGATCTCAATAAGCTCTTGGCAGCGGGGGCATTTGGCCTTTTTCCCAGCCATTTTGTCTGGGGCTTTGATGGAAGCTTGGCATGATGGGCAACGTACAGGGATTGGCATAATTAAAATCACGAAAAATTTGAGTATTATTTAATAGATTGTTCCTTGGGCTCATCTTTCAAGTTCTTCCTCAGAAAAAGTTGAGAAAAGCCACAAGGGAACATACCTTTAATACTGCCAATTCTGGAAAAAGGCTCAAAAAATCAATAAATTATTCATGGCCTTCCCAGCATCAATCTCCTTAACCAGTCTTCATTTACTTGCCTGTCTCCAATTCCTCCCAACATCGACCTAGCTACTCATACGATTGCCATGACCCTTGAAGGTCACTCGCCAATCCTCTCCTCTTCATTCTCTGTGCCTTGCACAAAGACTACTTAATTTTTCTATACCAAGGAAGCCTATTTAAAGGCACAGAAATGGATAAGGTTTTAGGGCCAATAACTGTAGAGTTATCATCACCTTTCCACTCACCTGCTGGGAAAGTGACTTCTCTGGACCTAGCTCCTTTTTGAGTGACGGGAGCGACCAATATGCTATCGCCTAAGAGAAACTGATTTTTTATTATTTCATAACCCTGGTGTGGGTATTCATACTCTAAACTTCGCACAATAGGCTCTCCCGTAAGAGCTGCACTTTTGGCAAGAGGTGGAGTTTTTTCATCATAGCCTTGGGGTTTTTAAATCTACGAGCTGAAAACTCCCAGACACCATAATTTTCTTGCCAGTTATCGTCAATCATCAAAACCCCAGGAGGGTAGCCTTGATCGAGGATCGCTTGGGCGTAATTCAGGATGTCTTGCTCATTTTGATCGTACATCAGTTCAATCCAAGTGTTATACTGGGGCTGAGTAAATAAAAGCTCATCGGGGAGAATGCCATCAGTTTTAAAGAACTTTTCACTCACACCTTTATAAGCCGATTTGAGGCTAGTGCCGATTTGGCCATTGACGATTTTCCCATGCTGGGAGGTCACTGATAACTGTCCCTCTTTGAATGTGTAAGCGATGGGCTCTTCACTCCAGACGTAGCGTCCTTTATTGGAAATGAGCAATGGAACGGCTTGATTGCCTCTGTTATCGCCCAGAAGGTCACGTGAGAAGGATTTTGCGCCTAATATAGGGCATTTTATCACCATCAACAGATAATCCGCCCCACCAATATTCGCCCTCAGGAGAACTAAGTTTTAATTGATCTTTGACCTCAGGGCTTGCTCCTTCAGCCTCAAATAAGCATATTGACGCCTGAAGAAAAACGAAGCTTAATGCAAAAAGAAGTTTAGTTTGTTTCCTCATCTATCACTCAAAAAAATAGGAAAAAATGTGCTTTTACTTATATACGTTGGATTTTTATTTATTGGACTATTCTTATGTTATTTTCTAAGAAATTCTTGATTCATATTTGGCAAACAGGAATATAGAAATTGCTAACACAATCTACTAATTAGAAAATTTTGTATTGCCTAGGACAGCTTGGATGATATAATTGATGAAGCAAGAATACAGATTAAGCTTTGAGCAGCTCTGAAGTTAAGCAGCTGTGTAATACTAAGAGAAAGGAGTATAGTCATTGATTTTACTTAGGAACAGGTTATGATTCACAGAGTGCAAAAATCAATATTCTCTTTAGTGGAGCTACTCGTTATCATTTCCATACTTGCCATAATGGCATCTTTCTTGCAACCGACTTTAAGTAATATGACCATTCATGCCACTACAATAGCGTGCAAAAGCAATCTACGCTACATTGGCACCACTATCATTAGCTACACAATGGATCACTATTACTACCCTGTGAATCAGCAGAAAAAGCCTAATACTAACTTCCTCTATATTTCCTGGGATGACTCATTAGGTCAAGGCTATGATGGGCGCAACCTTAGTTTCGACGATATAAAAAAACCTAAATGCAGCGAGCCCTACCCCCTTTACGAATGCCCACAGCAAAAGCCCTTATATAATAACTCTGGTTACATCCGCTCCTATGTCATGAATTGCAATCAAGGCTCATCTAATAATGGTGGCATTTCATCCTTATGGGGAGCAGGCTCAGGCAGTGTTAATGTGGATGAAGTTTATATTCCTTCAGAGACTATTCTTTTAACTGAAAAAGAAGGAAAATTAGGCAGCGGCTATTCTTCAGGAATCTATGGAGCCAATGACCAAAAGAATTACCTTAACAGCAAACCCGACGCAAGTCATAACAGCATGTTTAATTACCTTTTCTGCGACGGTCATGTCTCTTTATATCTGACCGATGAGACTAGAAACCCAGACAAAAATGACTGGTACTGTGGCAAGTTCTGGACTCGGAACCCTAATGATTAAGCGAAAAAATAGCATTTCGGCTCATTTCCTTAGGAAATCGCTGTCCACTCATCTCAAATAAATCGTATATGAAGTATGATGGCCGTATGGCCTTCTAGTTTGCAAACAAAGTCAGCAAATCTTTAAGAATTGATTGGGTTACTATTTGCCTTTAGGCAATTCACAAAGACCTCATAAGGAGCCATTTTGCTTAAGTATTATTTACACTTCTTTCTTATTCTCATTAGTTTTTTCCCTACCTCATATTCTTCAAGCCTTATCCCAACAGCTAAGGTTCCAGGTCTTACCCCATCGGAGCACTATGCTTTTCGCGTTCGCTCCGTAGGTAGTTCAAGCTGGCAAGATTGTTTTGCCATGGTGAGTCGCTGCAAAAAAGGAGACAGGCAGAAGAATGCCTATTTTTCTGAGCTGAGTCACTGGACTCACACCTATACAAATTTTGAAATGGATGGCCCCGTAGAAATCGAAATCCGCAGAACGAATAATCAACCCATCAAAAAGGCCATCGTGCGCCCCGCATTATGGGCTCGTTCACAAAAAATCGTATCGGGCAGGGCGTACATCATTATGGACAAAGCTGCCAATATTGCAGTGGATATTGACGGACAAATGGAAGATCAAGACACAGGCAAAGGCTATAAAGGCCCTCCCATCCATACACTTTCAATTCATGCCAATCCACCCATTCTCAATAAACCCTTGCCAGGCCAAACAGGAGTCCATGTGGTTCAGCCAGGCGAAACTGCTCCCACTGAAGGAGATTGGCATACCCTCTATTTTGCTCCAGGGGTCCATCATGTGGGCAGAGGCTTCAGGCTTCATGCCGAGCGCAAGTATTACCTTTGCGCTGAAGCCATAGTTTATGGCACAATGCATAATAACGAAAAATGGGACGATGGCCACAACATTCGCATTTATGGCCTAGGAACACTCTCCGGCGCCAAAGTGCATCACCCTAGGTATGATACTCAAAATAAGCAGGCCATGAATGAAACCCATTTTTATAATACAATTCGGATAGTAGGCGCTCAGAACACAAGCATCGAAGGTATTACGGTTTCAGATGCGCCCTATCATGCCATTATGGCCATTGGCACCTACAAAAAGAACCAAGCGACTAAATTTCAAAGGCTTAAATTATTTACGTGGCGAAGAAATGCCGACGGTATTAACCCTTTTGGAAATGGACTCATTGAAGATTGTTTTTTACGCACCCAAGACGATAGTTGTTATGTTAATGGATTGGGAATTCGCGGCTGTGTTTACTGGAACGATGCCAATGGCTCAGCTTTCGTTTTAACTGAACTGCCACTCTCAAAGCCCATTTCAGTGGAGAATTGCCATGTGATATACTCCCGGGCCAAATGGCATCATTGGACTGGAGGTCGAGTTTTTAACATACGTGGCGAAGGTGGCGGCCTAGG
>JADGBV010000134.1 GCA_015231345.1 Planctomycetota bacterium | reverse complement strand
GACCAACACCAAATTCCTGAATATGCAAAAGCAAATCATGTCCACGTCCAAAATTGACCATCCAGAGTATGCCGGGCAATAATGAGCTTCATTGGGAGGTGAGCACTTGAAGATCAATACCTCCTGTAAGTCCGATCCGATGATGAAACGTGGACATGTTGTTTATAATGTCCTTGTTTATCGAGCGAAAGAAAGTCTGTCTCTTTTTAGATGTTCCAAGTTTGCCCAGAGTGGATCATTCATAAATTCTTTTGGATTATTCTGACTTATCATAGCCCAGTCAAAACCCCAGCGAATAAAGAAGCAGCATTTTGGGTAGTGAGTTTTAGTAAACTCAACTTGAACCATATTATCCCAAATATTTACAGCTTCGCCGACACGTACTTTATGCATTTTGCGATAATCTCTAAGTTGAGGGCCATATTCGGCCATAGCAACTGGTTTACCAATTGCGCATAATTCATTATAGATACCGACATACTTATCTCCTGGGTTGCTGTGGTAAAAATCGAACCCTAGAATGTCAACACAGTCATCACCTGGGTAGTATATTCCTACGGTATCGTTTTCTCTAATTAAGGTGTTTGAATTATATTCCAGTACAAAGAGTAGATTTGTAAATTTGCGTTCATGTGCAAAATAGTGATAGGTGTAACGCCAAAGCTTTTTGAACTCTTCTGGCTCAGCTTTACCAAACCAATTCCAATTACCATTAAATTCGTTAAAGATTTCAAATAACAATGGCACCCCATCTTTTTCAAGAGGTTTCATATAGTTTGCTGCGTAATCCAGAATTTCTCTGTAAGCCTTGTAATATTTACCTTCAGGCTTTATAACAGAATCGACACTTAGATGAAAGCCTGGTGCTTTTCCATTTGCAACAACATTTGCCCATACAGGTATACCTTCTTCTAGCATTAATGGGATTCCAGCAGGATGTGCGGGTCTTAAATTTAGATAAATCAGATGTCCTTCGCGTGAACGCTCAATGATTTCTTTTTGCATTGATTCTTGTTCTGATAGAGTCAGCCAGCGACCCGTGTCGTGAAAAGTTGCATACTCTAAAACTGCTGGTCGGTGTCCACTTACACGATCGAGTTCGACAACGCTCTTTTGAAAGTATGTTTTTGCCAGTTCTGGTTCACCGCGAACGCCAATATCTTGTCCTGTTAGGCATTTTGCATTTTCTCTTTTTGGTAGCGCATCCAAGTATTTAAGAATGGCAGTGACATCTTTATTTGCATGGGGCGCAACTGGCAGTAAGTCACTTTGGAAAGGATTTGGATTATCAGCTATTTTTTTAGATTGTTTCTCGATTGTGCTGCAGCCCCCAAGTGCGATTAATAAGGTCGACATTACAAGTAAAATATTGATATTCAGCATTTTAACTTGTCTGGTTGCTGTTTGCTTCATATTAGACTACTTTGTGAATAGATATAGTATTGGTATATCCTAAAGTGAATTACACGAGAAGGGTATCGCATCTTCGTGTGATGTTGGAGGGTCAATATTTATCTTACCCTATCAACTATACTTTATAAATTCACTTCACATTATACAATTATATACAATACGATATAAGAATGAATCATTCCACACAAATATCCACAAGTACAGCTGTTCATGGCTCCACCATGAGTTGTTTTAAACGACAATATATGGCAACATTTTTTTTGCTTCTCATTTGCATCCCGCTGATGGCCAAAAAAATGAATGTTTTATTCATCCCTATAGATGACCTGAAACCACTAATGGCATGCTATGGTTATGACCAAATTCACAGTCCCAACATTGACCGATTGGCAAGTATGGGCACCGTATTTATGAACAATTCCTGCCAGCAGGCCATTTGCGGGCCAAGCCGAGCCAGCCTTATGACCGGCCGCTACCCTCACTCCACCAAAGTATTCGACCTGTATACTAAAATGAGGGATGTCAATCCGGACATTCTATCTATTCCACAATATTTCAGGCAGAACGGTTACGACACCACTGGTATTGGGAAAACCTATGACCCACGCTGCGTTGATAAGTTTTTAGACAAACCATCATGGAGCATCCGCTATCATAAATCCAATCCTTTCCCGGAAGATATTGGAGCTCCTGCTGGAGGAACTGGAGGCTACAGGGATCCGAAAGTAATGGCCGCCAACAATAAAGCCGCCAAGCTAATCAAGCAAATGAGGGCCACAAGCAGAGATAAAGGCAAGGCTTACATGCGGAAGAAATCCAAAGAAATCTACCGTAGTATTCCTTTTTCCAAGCCAACAGTAGAGTGTGCTGATGTCCCTGACACCCATTATGTAGATGGCAATAATACGACCAAAGCACTAGAGCTCATGCAGCAATTGGCTAAGTCTGATAAACCTTTCTTTCTCAGCGTAGGCTACTCTAGACCACACCTCCCATTCAATGCGCCTAAGAAATATTGGGATATGTATGACCGTAATAAAATTTCTCTTACCGACAAACCCGGAATGATTCCCGGCTTGCCAACGTGGGTTTACCAATTTGGGACTGAAATGCGCCAGGGCTACACCGAAGTTCCTGCGAGAAGAAATTTACCAGAAGATATGAAACGCGAACTAATTCACGGTTATTATGCCTGCGTTTCCTACATTGACGCCCAAGTTGGACTTCTTTTAGATGGCCTTAAAGAGAATGGTGTTAAGGATAATACCATTGTCTGCCTTTGGGGTGACCACGGTTTCCATTTAGGTGACCACGAAAATTGGTGCAAGCACTCCAATTTTGAAGAAGCGGTGCGCTCGCCCTTAATCATCGCAGCTCCACAGCAACTGCAAAAAGGAGCCAAGTCGGAAAGTCCTGTAGAATTTGTCGACATCTTCCCTACTCTTTGCGAGCTAGCTGACCTAGAAATCCCATCAGTCTTGGAGGGTAAAAGCCTTGTCCCACAGCTCAATAATGCTGAGGCCGAAGTGCGTAAAGCCGCCTTTCACGCTTATCCAAGAAATGGAATGCCTGTTGATAAAATGGGTTACTCACTACGCAGCAAACGCTACCGATATGTAAAGTGGCTGCAAATTGATTACAAAAAAAACGAGAAAACTGGAATCCTTGTGGGCACTGAGCTTTACGACTACGAGAAAGACCCTAAGGAAACCACAAACTTTGCCGATAATTCGGATTATGCAAAAGTCGTAGCCATGTTTGAAGATGAATTCAAACAGCGTGACATTGCGCAACACCGCAGTGTCGCCAAAGAAAACTTCGGCTTGGCGGCTTTCTTAAAGTAATTTATTCTACCTTCTGCTTCATAATGATTCTTCCACCAAAACAAGGTATTACCATGAAAAAATTCCATCTACTAAAACTCACTATCTCCCTAATTCTAGGTATGATCGCCTTTCTCTCTGCTGCAACAGAAAGAGATGCATCCCCTAAACCAGATTGGTTTGAATACACCATGCCTTTCGATTCGGCTGCGGTGGACGTATCCCATGTCCTAGAAGATGGTCCCGCCGGGAAGCACGGTTTCTTAAAAACCAAAGGCCGAAAACTCATTTTTGAAGACGGAACACCTTTTCGCTTTTGGGGCTTGAATGTCGTCGCCAGTGCTGTCGGAATGCCTAAAGAGGACGCCGTTATCTTTGCTCAAAATATGAAGAAACGGGGGTTTAATCTAGCCAGACTCCATTACTTTGACTCTCCCTGGACTGGTGGCGGAAGCAAAGATGAAGAATGCCTGATCGACTACAGCAAGGGGGATAGCCAGCATTGGAACGAAAGTTTTATAGACCGCATGATGTTTCTGATCAATGAACTCAAGAAGAACGGCATATACATTATGATGGATGCCAATTCGGGTAGAGGTTACCTGAAAGGCGACGGCCTTCCGGTAAAAATCAAAGAAAGAGCCCGTGGCTACTCTATGTATGTAGAACGTGTTATGGAATTGCAACAACAGTGGATGAAGCGGATGTTTAATCGTAAAAATCCCTATACCGGCCTTGTCCTGAAAGAGGATCCTGCCTTTGTTATCATGAACATAAATAATGAGAACGATCTCTTTCACACCCTGCGTTATAACGTAGCTGAACCCTATGGAACAGAATTAAGAAGACAATTACGTGAATGGGCCAAATCAGAGGGAAGACTTGAGGAGGTGCCTGCTGATGAAGTATTGAATTTTCACTATAAAAATAGCAAAAAACACCGCGTAATCGTAGACTTCCTTCTCTATAAACAAGAACAATATCAGGAGCGTATGGCCAGCTATTGCAGAGAAACCCTGGGCATGAAACAACTCCTCATCGGTTCCAACTGGAGAAATGGGGCTAGTGGCATTACATTGACTCATGACTCTATGGATATCATGGATGCCCATTTATATACCGATGTACCCAGAAGAAGTAAAAATAAACGTGTCCTGAATGACTATCAGATCTCTGCTAAAAAATTCTTCGAGCGTTTTTACCAAATTCACCTCCTTAAATTAGGGAACAAGCCATTCATCTCTAGCGAGTGGGATCAGCGCACCGGCTGTGAAACAAGAGCCGAGTTCCCCTATTTCATGGCTGCTCAATCTACCTTGGGACGCTGGGCAGGGGCTATCCAATTTAACCCAATTAAAAACACCCAGAAGTTGGAATATGCCACGGACAACGCTTCCTGGTCCGATCCGGCAGTGTATGGAATCATGCCCCATGCGGTCTTATTGTTTTTTCGAGACATGAGACCCGCAGAAAAGACCGTTACCATGATGATCGATCCTGAGACAGTTGATGTTTATGAAAAACTAAACACACCTCAAATGTTTACTCCAGAAATTCATGATTTCGTTGTGGGAGTAGGTAAGCTAAGCGGCGATGAAGATCCGAAACTAGTAATTCCGCATGATGGCGCAAGCTTGTATGGTAAAAATACTACCAGTATTGTTTCTGATAACGGGATGTATTCCAGAAATATCAAAAAAGGAATCATGCGTATTAATACCAAAGGCACCCAGGTAATAGCTGGAACCTTTGGCGGCAAGAAATATGGCTGTGATAATCTAACGGCAACCATCGAAACTAACTTTGCCACTGTAGCGCTTAGCGCGTTGAGAGAAGCATCTATTGAGCAAGCCCAAGAACTGCTTGTATCGGTAATCGGTCGCTGCCAATCCAAAGGCTTTAATGGCGTCAAGGATGGAGACAAACTGACCTTCAATAATTACGGAACGGGCCCCATGCTAGTAGAGCCTATCATGGGTAAAGTCAGCATAAAAGTGCCCAATCCAAATCTGAAAGTCTATGCACTGGATGCAACCGGAGCTATTCAAGAATCAGTGGTGTCTTCGACTTGGGAAAAAGGTCGACTCACTTTTGAACTAAGTGGTAAGTATAAAAACATTCACTACCTGATCAAATGAACCACTGCATCGGTTTATTCAGAGCCATAGCCTGATTCGATAGACGGTGGACGTCCATAGGAAGAATGGCTTAACTGCTAAAAATGTGTATAGCAATGGGAAGGTTGATAAATATCGTGAGAGTTGCAGAAGAAAGCGTAAGCATTTTGAGGTTTAAGATTGAACATTAATGATGGATTTAAGGAGGTTTTAAACATTTATAACGATTTATCAACAATGAGGAGAATGCTGTCTCTTATTAATCCTCGGCTTGCCTCGTCCACATGGCTCCGGAACGAATGTAGTCCATTTCCATTTCGGGCACGAC
The DNA here is from genome assembly GCA_015231345.1 of Planctomycetota bacterium. GTDB lineage: Bacteria > Planctomycetota > JADGBV01 > JADGBV01 > JADGBV01 > JADGBV01. Next base: position 3,451 of record JADGBV010000134.1, on the reverse strand, counting down.
TGTGTCGTAAAAAGATAGAATTTTAGCTCAAAAATTCAATAATTATTTATAATCATGCTTTTTTTCACATGGGACAATAATACAGACTAACATGATTGTGTGATCCCTTGCCTCCAATATATTCCCTATACTGTACCTCGTAGGAGGGAGTATCGGTGGCACCCAAAGATCAGTTAAATATCATTTGTCCGCACTGCAAGTCAGACCAAAAGCCGCAAGCTGCTTACAATAAGTACTTTCGTTGCACAAAATGCTCTGTAGGGCTAATCTTGATTGTGCAGCCAAGGGACATCACAATTCCTTGCTACAAATGTAAGAAGACAAACAGACTCAATGAGCATCACTACAATACAGCCCTAAGATGCTCTTGTGGCACCAAATTTGGCATCCTCACCCCCAGCTTAAAGCCAATGCAAACAGGAAGGAGTGTCAAAAAGAATCAAAAAAATATACTCGGCAAGGGACTCAAGAAAACACGCGATTCGGCAGTCAATAAGACTGAAAAGAAAAACAGGCAAAAAACCGCGTCAAGAAGAAATTCTCGCCCGAAACGTCAAGGTGATACAAGTAACACCAGCTTGCTCTGGCTAAGCCTATGTCTAGTTTTAGTGGCCGGGGGTGGATACTTATCTTTCGATTATTTTATGAAGGAGCAAAGATCCCCAGAAGGCGAAATCGCAAAAAGTGAAGTGGACAAATCTTCGAACCTTAATGCCGTAGCTCGAAGTACTGCAGAGCAACAACATGCACAAAAGAAGATGCAAGAAGAGAATGAAGAACTAAAGGAAATTCTCGGCGAAAAAAAGGATGCCAGTATAAAAAAAGAAAAAGCAGCTATCACAGTTTCTATGAAGCCCGGTCTCCCGCTTAGAAAGATTGTGGACAAAAAATACCCGAAGGGAAAAATCTATATCGGGGCGACGGCAGGTGTCAGGGACCTTGATAAGCAAAAGGGTGAGATCCTCGCCCGGGAGTTTTCCCATGCCACGCCGGCCAACGATTTCAAGCAGTCGCACATACATCCCGAGCCCGGAAAATGGAAATGGAAAGAGCCAGATGCCTGGATCGACTTTGCCAAGGAAAATGATATTGTCTTGAGGGTGCATGGGCCCATCAGTCCCCAAGCCTCCAAGTGGGCCATGCAAGATAACCGTACTCCCGAAGAACTTGAAAAGGTCCTGCGTGATTATATGAAGGCGCTTATCCAGCGTTATGACAAGGAAAAGGTGGTACAGTGGTTTGACGTGGTGAATGAGACCATTAACCCGGACGGGAGCTGGAAAGAAGCCCTTCCCGGAACGGATAAATGGGAAAATCCTTGGGAGGGTATGGGCTACTTTGAAAATGTACCTGCCGAGTTTAAAAGCCTGAAGGGCCGTATACCCAAGTACATCGTGATCGCCTTCGAAGTGGCAACCCAATACTGCAAGCATTCAAAACTTCTGTATAATCACCATTCCGGCATGGAAAAACCCATGTGGGACACGGTTAAGGATACGATACTCTACCTGCGCTCAATCGGTATGCGGGTGGACGCCCTGGGCTGGCAGGGGCATATCAAGCTAATGAGGGGCAAGACCCAGTGGGAAACTGGTGAGATTGACAACCAGGCGCTCGCCGATCTCATCGACTGGGCCCATGCCAATAAGCTGGAATTTCATATCACGGAAAACAATATCCATGTTCCAAGAAATAAACCCCTGGACCGGGAAAAGCACGCCCGTATTTTCGCCGGGATCTTCCGCACCCTGATGTCCAAACGTTCCTCCGGTCTCGTTGTCTGGAACCTTTGGGATATCAGCGATATAAAACATTATAAAAATAATAAGACTATCAAGATAGGTCTTTGGGACAAGAACGGCAAACCAACTCTTTCGTATTATGTCATCAGAGATATACTGGAGAACCCTCCGGAGTAATAAACCATAATAACTGGAATATCATTTAATAATGGCGCGTAGGGTTCATAAACTCGACCAACACCAAATTCCTGAATATGCAAAAGCAAATCATGTCCACGTTCAAAACTGACCATCGAGAGTATGGCGAAGTAAATAAACCTATCAAAATGATAAAAAACCGGGTGTGAGGGCGTTCTTCTCCCGGTGCACAATAGCCTCCAAATTAAGATGATATGATAGGTGCAGAAATGAACTCCGGGTCGCTAAGAAATATAAAATTCCGGGGGGAATGGCATGAAAACGAACAGATGGGAAAAGAAGTGATGCAAGACCTCTCTGCTTAGATAGCAGAAGATCCTATGGTGGGGAAGGGTATTGATGGCTGATTTAATAAGTGAGCCCTACGCCTTTCTTTTTCGTTATTTTAGCCACGGTTGTTTTCCTCGGTTATTAGGCATTAGAAATGCCTTAGGTAATGTTTGAAAAACGGATTAACAAAACGTAAGGAAGTTCCACTACGAAATATAACCCTCATTTTCACCAGTTTATTTATCGACCTTGTAATTATATTCGGACCGTTCACCCCAACTTCTTGCATGAATTCGCCTGAATACGGCGAAGTACCACCTAATTTAGCCAAGGCTTTCAAAAAGCCCATATACGAAGGTGTTAGGCTATTAATGATATGCTCAAAAGATGCCTTTTCATGATTGATAACCTCAAGTAGAGATTCTCTTAACACCTCCTCATCTATATTATCTCCCGATTTTGTGTTATCCCATGCTTGAGAACACACTTGCTGAATATCACCTGATATATTATCACATATTTCATATATCCATCCTATTTGGTCTATATCAATTATCCTTTTGCCTTCTTTGAATTTTCTCTTGATAAAATAATTCATCTCCATTTCTTCTATAGGACCCACATCAAGAGGTTTTGCCATTTTGAAAAAAGGACTGTTGCTATCAGAAAATATCTCATCCATATCACTTCTAATGCTACCACAGAATATAAATGCATTGTCACCATGCATTTGTATTTCAGATCTTAATGCTGCAAGGATATTAGAGCTGTCTTCTGTTTTTAATACATCTTGAAATTCATCAAAAGCAATAGTGCATTTCTTCCAGTTATTACATATCCATGTAATCATGGTTTGCAACGTATCTGCCTTGTGTTTAATCTTAGCATCAACTCCAACTGTTGGTAGATATGTCAGGGGGTCAACTCCAACATTTAATCTCAAGTGAGAAAAGGACTTTAATAATTTCAATGCAACTGAATCTGATTCACTTGCCTTACTTACTGCAACAAGCATTTTCTCCAAGATATCTGATGCTGTTTTGGCACCAAAAAGATCAATGTAAATCAGTTTTATCTTTGATTCTACATAAGATTCATGAATTAAGGAAGATTTACCTATTCTTCTTTCACCAATAATTAACAAGTTCTCACCTGATTTAGCTGACTTTTTTAAGCTGTTGATCAGATTTTTTCTGCCACAAAAGTTTTCCCCTGTTATAACCTGTGCGTATTTAAATGGA
>JADGBV010000133.1 GCA_015231345.1 Planctomycetota bacterium | reverse complement strand
GATGGAGCCAATATTGAAATTGTTGACGAAGTTGGTGAAGAAAACGCATTTATGTTTGGCCTTACTAGTGAAGAAGTTGTGAAATCCAAACCTTATTACAACCCTCAATTTCACTATGATAATGAAAAAGATATCCAAGAAGTCATCAGTATGATTTCGAGTAATTTCTTCTGCCAAGACGAACCTGGTCTTTTTGATCCCATCGTTGATTATCTTCTGAAGCACGGCGATGAGTACATGCATTTTGCTGACTTCAAAGGTTATGTTCAAGCTCAAGAAAAAATTCAAACCAATTATAAAGATGAAGAAGATTGGACTCGCAAAGCTATTCTCAACGTAGCTTCAAGTGGTTTTTTCAGTTCAGATAGAACCATAGGAGAATACGCCAAGGATATATGGCAGGTTGAGCCCCTTAATTTTGAAGATACGGCCAGTGAATGAAATTTGATGAAATAGAACTAAAAGATGAAATTAGACAAGCTCTCTCCGAAATGGAGTATACGGAGCTTACACCTGTTCAGGAGGCAACCTTCCCTCATGTTCTTGAGGGAAGCGACCTTCTGGCTTTAGCAGAAACTGGTTCTGGCAAAACCAGCGCCTGTGCTATCCCTTTACTACAAAAAATAGACGAAAGCCACAATGCCATACAGGCACTTGTGGTTGTGCCTACCAGAGAGCTTGCTCTACAATATGTAGAAGAAATCGATAAAATTGCCACACATTCCAAGACAAGACCATTTGCTATTTTTGGTGGTTTTGATATGGAAATTCAAAAAGCAAAATTGAATGATTCCGTTCATATTCTTGTTGCTACCCCTGGAAGACTTATCGATTTTATCTACAGCGGTGCTGTTTCTCTCAATCAAGTACGAACGCTCGTGCTGGATGAAGCAGACGAAATGCTTAACATGGGTTTTTATGAAGACATTGAATTTATCATGTCTTGCATGGTGCACGAACACCAAACTTTAATGTTCTCTGCCACTATGGCAAAAGATATCGAAGATTTAGCCAATAAGTGCCTGCATCACCCCGTCAAAATAAAGCTCAATAAAGACAGAAAAGCTCCTCAAAGCCTTGAGCATCAATTCCAATATTTACCTCATCATGCTCGTTTAGAGGCACTCAAGACAATTCTTGATGACCCAGAGGTTAAGCAGGCGATCATCTTTATTAATTCTAGGCATTTTGGAGAAACACTTCAAAAACAATTAAAAGATCATTATAAAAGCTTGGATTATATCCATGGAGGACTAGAGCAAAATTTAAGGAGTTCCATCTTCAATAAATTTAAAAGTGCAAGAATTAAGTTTCTTATCGCCACCGATGTTGCAGGGCGTGGTTTAGACTTTAGTCGCGTAACGCATGTCATCAACTATGATTACCCAGGCAGCAAGGAAGGCTATACTCACCGTACAGGTAGAGCGGGACGAATGGGCCGCAAAGGAGTTGCGCGAACATTTGTAACACCACGGGATTTAGCTTACTTAAGTAAACTTATTCAAACACACAGCATAGAACCTGTTTGGATAGGCACAAAGCCTAACCTAGATAAAAAAGAACTTCATGATCAATTTCATCGAGGTAAAAATAAAAAAGGTGGCTATTACAAAAGTAGAAGCCAGAATAAAAACTTCAATAGCGCCAAAGGGAAATCAAGGCGATAGATAAGAAGCATAGACAGCCCAAGTTTCACCCCTTTTGAATGATAGCTGAGTTATAATGAATCGCTGGGAAAAAATTCTCAATGACCTACGTGACAAAAAAATACTTAGCAGCAAACAACGTTTCTGGAAAAGCCTAGCACTTCTTAGGCAAGGGCGGACTCAAGAAGCTCTTACACTCATAGAAGAAGGAGACGCTTCTTTTCAGCAACTAAGTTCTAACCAAATCCTCCGCGCTGAAATATACATCGTCATTCACAGGGTCAAAGAAGCAGAGAGCCTACTAGAGCAAACTTATGCTCAAGCATCAAAAGATACTCAACTGCTATCTTCTTGGTTATTTACGGCAAAAAGGATTAAAAAGCCCTCTCCTAGCCTAGCCTCATTTCTTAATCGCCATGAAGTTCCAAAGAAAGAGAATACATCGCCGCAACTCAACTCCAAGGAAGACTGGGAACGTTTCCTCTCTTTAAAAAAATATCAAGAATCCTTCGAGCATCACTTAAATTACTTAATATGGGCGAATCAAAATGATCACACTTCACTAGAAGAGGTATCAAAGCTCATTATTAGTCATTGCCAACCAAACTCTTATGAGCTTTATCAAGTATTCCTCATTCTCAAAGAAAGGGCTCTATGGGATTATTTGATCGATGATTTTTTTGTATTGGCCACAAAAATCAACCCTAAGCCAGAGAAGTTATGGGCATATTGGTTACGTATTTGCCCAATAAAACACAAAAATAATCTAAAAATCAAAATGCAAGGCTATCTTAAAAGATACCCGTCAATATCACTCGAAGAGTATATCACGAGTTAATAGTAGCAATTATCACCGCATTTATAATTTGTACCCGAAAGGTTACTTAATTTATCGAGTCAACGAGTACTCGGCCAACGCTTTGAATGTCGACCAAACGCACCACTAGGTGTATGTTTGATAAAACGGCCAAAGTAACCATTGTCAATTTTATGCCTCATGACCAAATTTGGCCAGGAGCATTTAGGGCAATCAACTTTATCTGTGTCTATATTTGATTCATCAATATCAAAATGACAGCAGCAGCTGCTACAAGTTAAATTCATATAAGAAGATCTTAGATACCTAACACGTTGCTATGGGCGCAATTTAACATCAAATTCCTTTTTGTCACTTTGCAATTACAAAATTTATTAATCTTCCGGGCACAGAGATTACTTTTTTGATATTAGCCCCTGCTAATTTTTCCTGCACAGAAGGCATAGCCAACACCACATCCTGCTGCTCTTGGGGATTTAAGCCAGCCGCCACATTCACCCTGAGCTTCAATTTACCCAGAATTTGCACAGCGATTTCCACTTCGTCTTCGACCAAATATTTCTCTTCAAAATTCGGGTATGACGCTCGAGTAACACTCCCCTCATTACCCAATAATTGCCACATTTCCTCGCAAAAATGAGGGGCAAAGGGACTTAACATGATGAGCAATTTCTCTAAGGCACCCTTGCCTCGCTTGTCTGCTTTTTGCAATGCATTGAGGAGTTCCATCATGCGAGCGATAGCAGTATTGAAGCGATAACGTTCCATATCTCCCAAAACGATTTTAATTGTTTTATGTAAAGCAACTAATGCATCGCCCTCCCCATCACCATTAATCCACTTCTCTTTTTCGTAAATCAATCGAGACGTACGAGAGACAAAGCGCCGAATTGCGTCCAAACCTGTCTCATTCCAAGGCTTATTAGCCTCTACAGGGCCCATAAAACATAAGTTAAGGCGCACAACATCAGCACCATATTTTTCAATTAAAATGTCAGGATTCACAACATTTCCTATTGATTTACTCATTTTAGAGCCATCAGCACCCAATATCATGCCTTGATGTAATATCTTTTGAAAAGGCTCCTTCTCAGCAACTACACCCAAATCATAGAGAGCTCTGTGCCAAAAACGGCTGTATAAATCGTGAAGATTTAGATGTTCAGTGCCACCTACATAAACATCAACCCTTCCCCACCTTTTTTGACGAGCCATCGAAGCAAAAGCTTCACTATTATTAGGGTCCATAAAACGTAGGTAATACCAACAAGAACCTGCCCATTGAGGCATGGTATCTGTTTCGCGCATAGCTGGTTTACCATTATTATCAGTCGTATTCACGAAGTCATCAATTGATGCTAAGGGAGATTCACCCGTATCTGTAGGTTGATAAGAGCTTACCTGCGGCAAAGTAAGTGGTAAATCTGACTCTTTCAAAAGCTCCATCTCACCTGATTCGTTATAAATAACGGGGAATGGTTCTCCCCAATACCTTTGCCTGGCAAAAATCCAATCCCGCAAGCGGTAATTGATCGCCTTTTTACCTAGAGACTTTTCTTCTAGCCATTGGATGGTTGTATCGATAGCCTTAAACTTATTCAAGCCATTGAGGTTTAAATCATCATTTGATGAGTTAATGAGCATACCATCGCCTGTAAAGGCTTCATTTAGATCCTCATCAGGCACTCCATCTTCTCTTAAGACACGTATAATAGGCAACTTAAATTCTTGAGCAAACTCAAAGTCTCTAGTGTCATGAGCAGGAACTGCCATAATAGCACCTGTTCCGTAACTCATAAGCACATAATCAGCAATCCAAATGGGAATATCCGCTCCATTGAGTGGATTTGTGGCATAAGCTCCGGTGAAGACACCGGTTTTTTCTGTATTCATTTCAGAACGATCGAAGCTACTTTTTCTAGCAGATTTATTCTGATACTCTTTTACAATGTCTTTTTGTTCAGCCGATGATATTTTCTCCACTAATGGGTGCTCTGGAGCTAGAACCATATATGTTGCGCCAAATAGTGTATCTGGGCGAGTTGTAAAGACAGTGAGAGATTCATCAAATGCATTTATATTAAACTGTACTTCTGCACCAATACTTTTACCGATCCAATCTCGCTGAGCTTTCTTTGAGCTTTCGGGCCAATCTAATTCATCCAGCCCTTCCAATAACTGTTCGGCATACTGAGTAATTTTAAACATCCACTGCTTCATATTGCGCTGCTCAGTGGGGTTATGGCAACGCTCATGAGTTCCATCAGCATCAACTTCTTCATTAGCCACGACAATCTTGCATGTATCGCACCAATTCACAGGCATTTCAGATTTATAGGTAAGACCAGCTTCGTGTAGTTTCATCCAAATGCTCTGAGTCCATTTGAAATAGTCTGGGTGACTTGTATTGATCTCACGGTCCCAGTCATAACTAAAACCTAAAGAGTCGAGTTGTTTACGGAAATTAGCCACATTCTTTTTTGTGATTTCAGCTGGATGCACACCCATCTTAATGGCGTGATTTTCTGTGGGCAGTCCAAAGGCATCCCAACCCATGGGGTGTAAAACTTCATAACCTTGATGAGTCTTAAATCGAGCGATGGCATCCGTGTAAGTATATATTGCGACATGACCCATGTGCAAACCAGCACCAGAGGGATAAGGAAACTGAGCTAAACAGTAAAATTTTTCCTTATCGGATTCATCATCTACTTTATAAATGGACTGATCTGCCCAATTCTTCTGCCAACGTGCCTCAGTATTTTTAAAATTATATTCCATCGCTAAGTTATTTATGAGCAGGAAAGCTGAAAAATTGGATTTTATGGAAAATTGGAGTCGTCAACTCAAAACCAAATAAGCTTCCCGAAAGAACTTAAATATAATACCTCACTAGAGATAGTAGACTATTTAGCAATGGTCATGGCTAGAATTTGACACACCCGAGCTAATTCGAGGAGTTTTTCACGGTTCAACGATTGATTTTTCACCCAAGGCCTTTGCATTAACTGTTGAAAAACGTCCATATCAAACATCGCTTCTGTTAAAGATCCCTGAAACCCCATATCATGAAGCTGCTCATGAACAGACTTTTCAAATGCATTCTGAACCCCTAAGCCCGTATAACGGTTCGTTAGAGCACATATATTGAGAAAAGTAGATAATATGGCTGATAATTTACTTTTAATTTCATTTAATTCAGCTCGAATGGGTTCTGCGTACAATATCTCTGAATACTTTTTTAATCTTCTGAGGCGGGGATCACTTTTTAACCTCCTATACCTTACATAATTTGTTTTTGCAAAAACTTTATGCAACTCAGCTTGAGACTTTAACAAATTCGCCAGCACATAGGAAACATCAAAGAAGACATCATACAACTCTCTTGGCACATAAGGCTTAGCATCTTTTGAGAAGTAATTTTCTAGATGCTTCCTTAAAAGCTCAAAGTGCCCAACCATTCTCATGAGTCTACGCTGAAAAAAAGACAGCAAAATCCAACGCTGCAATGCCATCAGAGTTTCATAATCATCCTTATCAACCTTAGCTTCTTGCTCAACAATAAATAAATCATTCATTAAATGATCATAAAACTTCTCAGCAATCTTGTCATTAAACTTTGGACTCTTTGTTATCTCTGAAAGCAAACTAATGGTTTCGATTAATGATTTTCCGCCAAGGTCAGGAAGAAAGTGAACTTTAATCTGGCTTTTCTTTGAAAAACTAAGATTCAACTCATCGTATGAATGAACATCTGCCAGTAAATTAAAGTACAGTTGTAGGAAAAGCATACGCTCAAAGACCATTACCCTTAGGGAGCCTCGACTTTGAACAACTTGGGACAAACTATTAATGGTATAAATCAGCTTAATTTTGAGTGACACTATAACACGCCTCACTTCTTCATTTTCCGACAAAGATTTATTCTCAATTAACTGATTGATCAAAAGGAGTTTCGAGGTGCATATTTTATAATATGACTCTAGACTATTCTTTGCTTTATCACTAATATCAGAAGGGTATCCTTTATTCTGTTTAATCTTCATGATTTCAAGAAAAATACTTCTTAGTTGATCAGCAATACTTTCCAGGTCATGATGAAAAGTGCATATGGTTTCCTGACGCTTCTTTTTCATCGCATCGATGATTTCAAATTCCATGGTGCTACTCAGAACTTTTTCCATAGCCCCCAGCAAGCCCCACTTACCCGTTAAAATAATTTCAGCCTTAAGCCATGGCCTCTTATCAATTTCTGGATTCACTTCTCCTTTTTGTATCTGCTCTATGTGATTTTCAGTATCCCATATATGAGAAATAATATCATTAGCCTGAGTTGAAGCTAAACGCCTCCTTTCTAGTTGCCGGTAAACTCTTAAGGCAAAGCTGGTTTTTCCTTGACCATTTAGAACTTCATTTCTAAATCGAGCTGGAGCATTAGGACAAAAAGTGAATCTCTGCCCATCAATCTGCTCAATCCCCTTTCTCGTAATTATTTGACCTTTCAATACGGAAATCGATTGCTCTAGCTCGTCTATATCTAAGAGCTCAATAATTTGCTGCAAAGTTTGAAAGAAATAACTGGCTTCAGTTAATGTAAAAAAATCGCCCTCAAGGGTCCTCTTCAAACATTTAATATGCCATTCAATATTACGATCTTCACCGCCACAACTCACACCTAAATGTAGATTATAATGAGACCGAGATATACTGTTAAACACAGCAACAGAATCTAAATTCAGCTTCATATTTTGAGGATTATCTAGAGACAGGTATTACCTCTCAAAGCACTCTTATAAAACGGAATTTCACTCGCCATAAAATCTGTATCACCCGAAGGAATTCGGCAAACCAAAGAAGAGGGGGCATATTAAAAGAATAGGCCTATTTATCAATACTCATATTCGCAGGTTTACAAAATGGCGTAACATTATGTTTATGGATTCTCAGATAACAGAAGCTCAATACTCAGACCTTAACGCCATGGGTTTTTTCCCTTCCAAAGAAGAAAGCAGGGATTCTTTTTTTGAAAGAGTGAAGCACTCACTCGATTGGTCTGAAAAACTTAAGAATGAAGACTTTCGTTTTGAGGAGTCAAAATACATTTTACCTCAGCAAAATCGCCTCAGCAGTGAAGAGCTGGAGGCAGCTGGTCTACACGCAAAAAAGGCTTACAACCTTCTTCCCTCATGGATCCCAGCCTATTACCTCAACCAAGGCTTGCCACTTCTGACAGGGGGCATGGCTATTCATTTTCGCTCAGAAAAAGAAGGGCCTTGGTTTTCATTTTTTCAACTCAAAGAAGTCTTTAAAAATAAAAAAAAATGGATTCTCTACACTGCTGAAGAAATAGTGAGTCATGAAATGTGTCATATTTCTAGAGGCCCCTTACACTCGACTCGTTACGAAGAAAATTTAGCCTACAAGATTAGCTCCAGCCCTGTGAGGAGGTATTTAGGTGGAGCACTGGTCAATTACTACGACTCTTTCATCCTTTTATTCTCCCTAGCCTTTATTTTTCTTTTTGATTTTATGTGTTTTTTTTCACCTTCACTAATGACATTTCAGTGGTGTGGAAAATGTCCATTTATGATCATTTTGACTCTTGGCTTAATTAGAAATCATAATATTCGCCGTGAGCTCAAGGCCGCTGAGGAGAAGTTGAAGTTGATTTTCCCCTTAAATTATCGTGAAATTTTAATCCGCCTGGATGATCAAGACATCTTAAATGTAGGCCAATTGTCCATTAATGGACTAGAGCAATGGTGGCACGATATACCATGCTTCAGAGGAGAATTCCTGAGAAACATATACCATCCAGAGAGCCCAGTCAATCCTTAGCGCATTTTTTTTTCTAGTTCATATTTGACAAATGCTCTTCACTTTAAACTTAACATCCATATAATAGGATTTTACTTTTTTATCATGCCCATGAAAATTTTTCATTCAACGATCTTAAGTTTCTTACTTTTCAGTCTTAGCCTGTTTGCAGCCAGCGTTGATGACCAAATGGCTGAAGTGAACAAATTATACAACGATGCGATCTCCTTAATGAAAGAGGATCACAAAGGCAATGCCCCTGTCACCCTTAAAATTCTTAAAAAAGCTCGTAACATCTTGTTTTCAATGGGAGAGCTCAGCGAAGAACATGAAGCCAAGTTAATTAAAATCAACTCTCATATCTACTGGCAATCAAAGTTCAGCAGTGCTTTCGCTAAATATAACGATGACGAGGAAGAGGAAACTGAAAAATTAACCCTAGACAAGCCTAAGGTAAACGATGAGGAATGGGAGAAAGTCAAAGAACAAAAAAGAGCTGTATTCAATGAGTCTTATGAAGAAACAAAAGAATATGAAGAAAAACACAGTAAAGACCTCATGAGTAATATGCTTAATTACCTGGACCTCCAAACTAAAGCTGTTGACTCTGATGCCGTTGATATGGTTTTTGACAAGACTGAGTATTACCATGTAGCTCTAAAAGACGAGAGAATCAAAATCCTCAAGGGCTTACTAAAAAACTTTAGTGATTACGAAAGCCTAGTGGCAAACAAAAAATACTCAATGGTTCTTTCGCGCTTAAAAAAACTATCTAAAGGCAAAAGCTTAACCATCAAACAAAAAGGCTTCCTGTCTCATCTTATAAAAGAAGTGAACGCAATGAACCTCATTATGTCCGCACTGCTTCAACATGGCAA
>JADGBV010000132.1 GCA_015231345.1 Planctomycetota bacterium | reverse complement strand
GTTTCCATGAAGTGGCTGTTTTCCAAGAGAAAGTGAGTTCGATTACCTAGCTCCTACTGTCAGCAGGGCTATTATTCAGAAAAGCAACTATCTATAAATACTCGAACTCAACTTCCTTATTCAAGTTTAAATCTGATAATAGTATCTTTTATTTCGTTAACCAACCCATTCATCTTTTCTGTAGAGTCAGCAGAAAGAGATGCTGCTTGAGAGCTTTGTTGGGCAACGGTTTCCACCTCCTTAATTGAACTGACGACATGTTCTGTTCCTGTATATTGCTGTTGAGTAGCTTCATTGATTTGATGTGCTAAATCCTCGGCATCTTTTGTCAAAAGTATTATATTGTGCAAATGATCGCCTACGATATTTATAGCTTCCTCCCCCATTTGCACTTTACTGGCATTTTCTTTTGTAGCAACAATTGCAGAATTGGTTCCCACTTCAATTTCATTGAGTAGTGATTTTATATTTGCAGTTGATTGAGACACCTTCAGTGCAAGGTTGCGCACTTCAATGGCTACGATAGAGAAAGCTTTTCCTTCCTCACCGGCCCGGGCTGATTCTATGGAAGCGTTAACCGATATCAGTTTTGTTGTGTTGGCAATATCGTTAATGGTTCCAATCACTTGAGTGATTGCTTCGGTTTTCTGAGAAAGTGAATAGATTTCTCTTTGGCAGTTTTCTGATGAGGTGCGTATTTTGCTCATAGATGCAAATGCTGTACCGATAGCTGTCTGTGAATCAGTCGCTCCTTTACTTAATTCTTTGGAATGAGTAACTATCGCTTCGGCATTTGTGGAGATCATCTCTGAGGTAACTGCTAGTTCTTCTATGGTGGAAGAGGTTTCTGAAACAATTGCAGCTTGCTCGGATGCGGAACTGGCTTGCTGCGTTGCAGTGCTCGACAGGTCTGAGCTGGCGGAAGATATGGATATGCTTGAGTCATGCATCTGTAAGATAATTTTTCTTAGCTTGTCCGTAAGCTTGTTGAACCCTTCCGCAAGTTCCTTGAGCTCGTCATTCTGTAGGCATTTTAGGTCGACTTTGGCTTCCTGTGTTAGGTTCCCGGTCTCCTGTTTTCTAAAAGCCTTTAATAGTAAATTTATTGGGTAGAGGATCTTTTGGGATGAAAAACTCAAGATTGATACTATAAGGACAACTGCAATCACAAGAATTATTAAGAGACTATAAGACAGAGTAGTGATAAGCTTGTCTGAATCTGTTTTGATAGATGTGTATACTTTACCCAAATGCTCTGATGTTAGTGTCGCATCTAAATTTTCTTTGGTTACCCTGTCATCTTTAAGTACTTCTTCTGCAATAGAATCCATACTTACGGGAATTTCTATTCCAAATACTAGATATCCCTTAGCCGTTTCAACATCTACTATAGGCGAGAAACCATAAAGAGTATGGTTACAGTACATGCTCAATATATCGCCATTCGATTGGGATGACTGTTTAAGTTTGGCAGTAAGTTTATCAGGAAGATTAATATTATTGGGGTATATCGGCACACCGTCTAAATCGGTGAAGACTACTTGATTTAGTCCCATTGAGGAGACTTGTTGCATTAAATCTTTGGCCATCAGATCATCTTCACCCTCCAGGCCTAAAAACGCATCCCCTGGTCCTTGATTAGCTGTTATAAGCGCAAGACCTGTATGCAGATGTTTTTTTCCTGCCTGCACCAGTTCGCTCAACTGTGCATTTCGTGACCTTTCCGAATTATCGGCTATAATGGTCATTATTATCATTGCTAATAACACGTAGCTAAGAACTATGGCGCTAATTGGAATCCATAAGACCTTAGCTTTAACAGATAGTTTCATCATTAACTGTTGCCTAATGGTATCATTTGAATAACAGTTTAGCCTTAGGGGTTCTTATATAGTCAATGAGTGCCTGAATTGTAGAATTTGGCTTTCCTTTTGTAATGATAGATAGTGGCCTAGAAATAATCTCGGTTTTGATTACTTTGACCTTTCCTGGATTCATAGCTACAAACCCTTCTGATACCGCACCTATACCTCCCCTGAATTTTGAGACAACATCAACCTCCTGCCTCGTTGACTTAACTTCTCTCACCCCTGTAATGTAAGCCTCTTTTTTCATAACAATTTTTTGAAAAACAATCCTGGTTGCTGCGGTAGGTTGAGAGGTAACGACGATAATTTTTCTGTCTTCACCACCAAGGTCCTTCCAGTTTGTGATCTTTCCGGTATTGATATCGGATAATTGTTGCCAGCTAAGGCTAGTCACTGGATTGGATGTGTGTACGATAGGGACAATAACATCTTGAATAATGATGTGTTCCTGGTACGTGCCGTCGTTAGGGAGATTGGCTTTCTCTAAGAGCATCTCTAAGGGATTGGAAGAGATGGATGCAGGAATTTTACCATTAACCAGCTCAGCAAACCCTCTTCCTGAATTAATTCCTCGAATCTTCAGATCGATATTAGTTGATTTCTTTATCCCTTCTAGTAATGGCTCCAGCACTCTTTTTTGAACTGTTGTGGAGCCCGCCAAGGTTAATTCTTCAGCAGTAATTTGCAAACCAGAAAGATAACTTACTGATATAAAGAGCAATATGTGGCGTACAAAAAGATTCATTGAGGTCTCACTCAAAAAAGAGTACTTTAAAATGCGTATTTCTATTTTATAATATGTAGAATAAAATCAATAAAATATGTGGAAAATGTAGATATTGCCACTTCCATTGATTTCATGGGCATCATATTTAAATTATCATAAGGGAGGTATACGCTTAACTCACAGGAATAAAGCTAGAGGTTGTTGTGCCCCCGAAGGTAATAACCAGGTAGTCTTATGGTATTGGGAAGCACCCCAACCAATGAGTCAACAGAATAATATTTATTGGGAATCAACAGCAATATGTCGTGTCATTAGGGTAGTCACAGCAAAGAAAAATTCATCAGGAAATTTTATTCACCGATGTGCAATCCTATATCAAGCATTGCTCAATAACGCAGAAAAGCCATCTTGAACCGACGGTTTGATTATTCGGTATAATATATCCAATTGACTTTCTCAACAAGCACTTGATCGATTTCCTTAAATGTTATTATCATTGATTACAAACAAATATCTAGTCTTAGTTTATGACAATAAATCAAGAAGAGCAGCTTAACGGAAGGCGATTAGAGAGTTAAAGGAGAATATTCCTGTTTAGTAATTTAAGTTTTCAAACGGTGGCATTTCACCTGACCCATGATTGCAACTTGAGTTGTGACTACTGCTATGCCGGTGAGAAACGGTCTATTCACATGAGGCAGGAAATCGCAGAAAAAGCCGTCGAATTTGTGTTGCGAGAAGCCCAGATCAAGCAGATCGAGTCGTTAAATATTATGTTTTTCGGAGGTGAGCCTCTTCTGTGCATGGACCTCCTATGTACTATTTGCCAATTGTTTGAAACGAAATCAAGCATCAGCTCAGTTTCTTACAGCCTAAGCACTAATGGAATCTTGCTGAATCCGGCCAATATTGAAAAATTATCCAAACACCGTGTTTACGTATCCTTGAGTCTTGACGGGGCGCCAGACGTGCAGGATCAGCAACGGCCATTCTCTGATGGAAGAGGTTCTTCTGAGGTACTTACCCAAAATATTCCTAGGCTACTAGAATGGAATCCCTGTGCGGACTCCAGATTTGTGGTAACCCCTGCAACAGCTGGGGGTGTATCAAACTCTGTTTTTTGGATTGCGTCTCAGGGCTTCAAATACATTACTATGGCCCTTGATTATAGTGCCCACTGGAACATGGCAGATTTGGCAGTCTTGAAAAATCAATTGAAAATTATCGGCAAATGGTATGAACAAAAATTAATAGATAATAAACCGATTTACTTAAACTGTTTTGATGAACGTATCAGTAGTCGCACCAAGCCACCTTTGGGGTGTTTCGAACGTTGTTCTGTCGGCATCGGCCAGTACTCAATCGCACCCTCCGGCAGGATCTACCCTTGCGTGCAATTTGTAGGTGACGATTCTGCTCATGACTATGTCATTGGGGATATACATAATGGTTTTGACGAAAGAAAACGAAGTCGTATTTTCGAGTTAGGTGAGCAGGAGAAACCAGAATGTTCAGGATGTCAGTTAGCTGGAAGATGCTCTTCTTGGTGTGCATGCTCGAACTGGAGTTCGTCTGGGCAAATTGACAGGGCCAGTCCTATTGTTTGTGAATTTGAACGTATTATCATGCCAATCGCAGACAAAATAGGCAATAAGCTTTGGAAAAAACGATCCAGACCGTTTATTCATCGATTTTATAACCCAGCCTTTCCAGTGTTAGATTTTGCAGAACAGTTAATTGTCGAAGAGGTGCCCCATGACTAAGATTCCAACCGTCACCCCCGTGACCCATTACACTGCTCCTTTATACCCAGACTATACAGCGCCCAATCCCATCACAAGCCCATCCGCTTACCCGTATCCTCACAGGAAAAACCCTATTTTGGTTGCAACGGCAGTAGGCGCCTTACTTTCAACGACTGCATTCGCTGATAAAAAAGAAGATTGCCTAAATATGGTGACAAACCCCTTATCTGTTGCTAGCAGTGGCTTACCCTATACATCCAGTCCATTTGGCACAGGATCACCAGACAGGATTCCGGAGAAAATTGCACGCAAATTGATAATGCAGGTTTTTTCGGAGGAAGGGATTAAGCTACAAGAAAAGGTGCAATATAAGAAAGAAGGGGCTGAATTTATTACCTCCGGGTACAACACCAAAAGAAAGATTGGTTATATCTGGGGGGATTGGAATAGCCTGGATCATATCGATGCTATTCAATCCTGGGATCGTTTAGAAAATGAAGAGGATGTTGATGCTGAATACCTTGAATACTTTGTTAAAGACACCTCATTTAAGAATAGAATCGCAAAAGCAAAGACAATCAGCAACGAGAAGGATCGTCAGGTTTCTCTGTTGGCTATACTCAAAGAATATAAGGCTAAGCTGAGTAAAACACGTATCTCTTTGGAGGAAGCAAAAAGCCTTGAAGACAAAGCGAAAGAAAGCGGGGAGTATATTGCTCTAATCAGCCAGTTTGACCAGCGTTTTGAATTTTACAGTTGGTCTGAGGACAATAAAGTTTCAATTGAGGACCTTGCTAAGATTAAAGATCCCATAAAAAGAGCAGCTGCCTACAAAGTGGCCAAGAAGGATACTGCCCTCAAGGCAATGAACAGATTAGAAGAAGCTGTCCGTGGCTATATTAAGTGGGCACGGACTCAGGGTTTTTAGAAGACTTATTAAAATGCTTTAGTAAGATAAATTTGGACTTTGGGACCAAATAGAAAAAAAGGGTCATTTATTCAATCAGCCATCTATACCCTTCCCACTATAGAAGCTTCTACTACCTAAGCAGCGAGGTCTTGCATTACTTTTTTTCCCTTCTTTTCATTTTTATGCCATTTCACCCGGAATTATATATTTTTTTTAGAGATCCGGAGTTCATTTCTGCACCCATCATATCATCTTAATTTAGAGGCTATTGTGCACCGGAAGAAGAATAGTGAAGTTTATTTGGAGACAAACCTTCGCCTGCAATCAGATACTATTAGGACGAGAACATTTGAGCGCCCCAAAAACACATCATCATACCCCCCTCGACCATGACATGACAAAACAAAATGAAAAACTGGAAAGTTATCTATGAGGCTCACTTCGGCAAGGATCCTCAGTACAAGAAAGAGCTCTGCTTTCAGATCATAGACTTTCTAGAGGCTCAAAGCCGAATTCTTGGTCGCATATACAAGAGCAAGGGAGAGCTTACCAATCAAGACAGAAAAGAGCTGGCCATAAAAGCGAGGAAAGTGGGACGGAAAATAATCAAGGATATCTCACATATCGCCAAAGTTGATACGCTTTGGACTTGGCATAAAAAGCTGGTTCTTGGCGAAACCTACAAAAAGAGAAAAGAAGACGGCCCAGGCAGGCCACGGACAGACCAAACCCTTGAAGACTTAATTGTCAGCATGGCTATTCTTAATATCAGTTGGGGCTACAAAAGGATCAAAGGAGAATTACAGAATGTCGGCATCACAATCTCAAAAACTGCAATCCGAAATATTTTGTTCCGATATGGCATCGAGCCAGCTCCAGATCGGGAGTCCCGGGAAAACTACGAGAAGTTCTTCAAAGATAATATAAACGAAACCTGGGCCACTGACTTTTTTACCGCAGAAACCTTCAACGCAAAGACAAATGAGTGGGTCTATTACTACGTTCTCTTTTTCATCCACCATGCAGCAAAAAGGGTTGTGATAGCTGGCATGACTGAACATCCCACCGGAGCTTGGGTTTTAACAAGATATGACTGGATGCTAAATCAAGCTCGTGGGTGGGCCAACATCGAGGAGCTGTTTGATAATGACAAATATCTGATTCACGACAGGGACACCAAATATACCGAGGCTTTTAAAGATTTCGTTGAAGCCCGAGGAATAGAGTGCATTACTTCATTTCATCCTAATATGAATCCTATCGCTGAAAGATTTGTAAAATCCATAAAAAACGAACTATTGAGCAGAAAGATCTACTCTGATGAGCGAAAGCTAATGAGTGCTATGCGTGAATACCAAAATCACTTCAACACGGAGCGTCCACATCAGGGCCTTGATAACACAACCCCTTTTCCTGCTTCAGATAAATCATCAACTGGAACGGTTACCTTTATGTCCCGACAAGGAGGTGTGCTGAGCCACTACTACCGAGAGTCAGACGCAGCGTAACTGCTAGCTAAATAGTAAATTGTAAAAAAGCACTGGGAGAGGAACGTCCTCACACCCAGTTTTTTATCATTTTGATAGATTTATTTATTTCGCCATACTTTCGATGGTCAATTTTGGACGTGGACATGATTTGCTTTTGCATATTCAGGAATTTGGTGTTGGTCGAATTTGTGAACCCTACGCCGAGAATAGGAACTAAAAAATGGCAGAAAAATACAAGGAAGCTGTCAAATTCGGCAAATTAATACGCAGTCTGCGCGATAAAAGAGGCTGTACACAGGAAGTCCTAGCTCACAAAGCAGGGCTCCATAGAGCCTACGTGAGCACCTTAGAATTGGGATATAGAAATGTGACTCTGGTAATTCTATGCAAATTGGCTAAGACTTTAGGCGTGAAGCCTTATGAATTGTTGGAGAATCAGTGAATCTTACCTGCCAACCCCCAAAAACACAACAGCAATAGCACCAGAAGGTCACTCACGCAGGGTTAGACTTATTGGTGAGGATTTGGGGCTTGAGGTTTTAGGGGTTTGGTGTTGGTCGAATTTGTGAACCCTACGGTTTATTTATTTCGCCATACTGTCGGTGGTTAATTTTGGACGTGGGTATGATTTATTTTTGCATATTCAGGAATATCGTTTTGGTCGAATTTGTGAACCCTACGTATTATTTATGATTGCTATAGTTATGTATTAGAGACTATTTTTTTCTATTTGAGAATTTGCTTTTACAAAAATAACATCAGGAGAATAAGGGTAACTTGGAACAATTGACAATTTTCCTTTAATATATCTTATTTCCCATGGTAATGTTGAGGGAGCTAAAGAGTCTGAATTTGTTAGAGGATTTTTTTCATACTTAAAATAAACTACATTACATTTATAGTCGTATCTTGGATAATCAATTATGTATTTCCATGACTTATAATTACTTCTTTTATCCAATGTCTTTATACATTGATGTTTATTTGAGAAAGGACCAACTTTTTCTCCACTAAACATAATTACCCACCACTCTTCATTTTTTTGCTCTATACGGCATCCATAATAAGACTCATATTCCTTTATGTCATCGGTAAGTTTATGGCTGGTCATGAAAGTTTTAAAAACACAACTTCCATCATCTTTCAAAATTATTTTATGTTCATTGAAATTGGTAAAAAATTTAGATTTCAATCTAATGCGATAATGATTCATGGTTTCTTTTGTAGGAACCCATACTCCTATCAAGTCATCCTTTGTAATATCATCTGTGCTCTGAGCACAGCCCAAGGCAAGAAATAATATAGAACAAATAAATAAATTAATACAACACTTCAAAATTATCTTCCCATTTAGCATGTATTGTTGGCGCTCCTGCATCTAATAAACCATGATAAATCCAATCACCTGCTATTTCAGCAAAGAATCTGTATACCCATTTTCTACCAGGATTATCATTATGAAAGTCAAATTTATCTGTAAACTCATACTTCATATCAAATTCTACCAATCCTAGGGGTTTCCCTTCGGAGCAGACAAGACAACCTGTAATCTTTCTTTCAACATCCATTGAAACATTTGCTATAAGCCACTTAATAGATTCAAACATTCCTCCGTCGGTAAAAAAAGCACTTCCATAGGAGTAAGGTTTCGTAACCGTATCATCTTTGTTAATATCAATATTTCCACTCCACCTTTTTTCACACATTCTCTCAAAAATTGCCTTATATTTCTTAATATCCATCTCTCTAGTTTCATCTTTTATGTATTTGAGTAGTCCTCCTGAAAGTTCAAATTCCATCTCGTCATTGAAGTAATGTTCTGCTGCAGTCTCAAATACGGTTAAGAAGCTATGCTCATCTAATATTATCACTAACCCCAACAAATCCCAGCTATTTACCCCATCATTTCCCACAAACCCATACAAATTAAGCCCCCCAGCCTCAGCAATAGGGTCCCGATTCAACCACCTCCCCAACTCACTAGAATAATACCTAAACCCATAATAATTCAGCCCAGTCTCAAAGTCTTCATACTTAGTACTCCATCTAAACGGATTAACAATATCCCCACCATCGCTAATAACTTCACCAAATGGCGAATACTCATACTCAACAACCATATCCCCAGTACTAGCCTCAACCAGCCCAGTGACGTTTCCGTTGCCATCATAGCAATAGAAATAAGTCTGCCCAGTAGAAGCAACAGTCATACTCAACAGACCACCAACACCCCCAGCACCTTGCATGCTTCCGCTCAGGTCTTTCCCCCAAACATAACTCTTCACAAGCTCATCCGAACCATCAAGTTCAGCAACTAAATTCCAACCATCATAAACAAACCGACGCTCATAATCAATCTCACCATTCTTATAAACAGTTTTAGAGACTCTACGACCCATATAGTCATACTCAAACAATATTTTCATAAGCTCTAATGAAC
>JADGBV010000131.1 GCA_015231345.1 Planctomycetota bacterium | reverse complement strand
ATGGACATGTTTAGAAAGCAACTTATGTCGAATATTCTTGTCGAAGAAATGATTCGAATCGATGAAGTTAATGACATGGACTTAAATAATTTCGCACAAACCCATAAAGAGGAACTAGGCCTTAGTACTGACCCTGGCGAAATTAGCCCCGATGCCTTAGCCTCCATCAAACCTCAAGCTGAAAAACTCTACCGAGAGCAAAAACAAAAAGAGCTGATCACTCAATTCCAAGGCGAAGTTTCCAAGCGACATGAAGTAAAAGTTTTCCAGGAAGCATTTAGCGAAGGAGCTAAATAGTCGATCTTATGAAAATGAAGATTTTCACACTTAGTTTTTTACCACTCTTGCTTTGCCTTATTGCAGGTTGCTCTGATTCTGATTATTCTAGTTCAGAAACAGATTCTTTTGAGCTGACTCCAGATGCAGTCAATAAAGGCCCTATAAAAGCCAAAGTAAGTCTAGCCAACAAGAGTATTTCGATTTTAGAAAAACAAAGACTTGTCTTGGAGATTGAGGCTCCTATTGGCATACAGCTCAATTATCCTTCATTAGAAGAAAGGCTTGAAGACTTCCGCCAGGTTCCCTGGAGGTCTGATGAAATCGAAGAAGCAAATAACTTACAGCAGATCAAAAAATACTTTGCTTTTGAATTATTTGAAAGCGGTGAACAAATTGTCCCTCCCTTTGAAATCAAATACACTTCTGGGAGCGGAGAAAATCGTTTAGAAGGATCACTCAAAACTCCTATGCTGAAATTTCATATCACAGCCATTGATGATCCCTCCTTACTAAACACTCCGCTTGAGCCTCCGACTGACATTATGCGCCCAAAGCCACCGCCGTATCTGAAAATCATTGCTTTGAGTCTAGGCGGTATTCTTATTGTTATACTCGCTATTTTTCTCCTTGATTATTATCAAAAACAGAAAACGGCTCCACCGCCTCCACCACCACCTGCTCACCATCTTGCCTATGCCGAAATCAAAGCTTTGGTGAAAAAGCGAGAAGAAGATAATATGGATGGCGAAACTTTTGTGGCCGAGATATCAAATATACTAAGGCGTTATATAGAAAGGCGTTTTCAAGTACGTGCCTACGAACAAACCACTGAAGAGTTTCTTCACCAACTCCTTAGTAGCAAAGGGGCTCTAACAAACTTTCGTGATGTTCTGCAGCAATTTCTGGAATTTACCGACCTTGTAAAATTTGCTGCACAAAATGTTAAGGAAGAAGATGTGCAACAAGGTTTTGATTTCTTAAAGGATTTTATTGAAAAAACTAAACTGATGGGGGGAGCAACATGACAGACTTCTTCCAAGATTTCTCTAGGCCTTGGTTTGCTTTATGCGCCCTTGTCCCCTTCCTGTATCTTTTAAAAAATGTTTTTTTGCCCAGACGCAAACCTGCACTCGTTTTTTCTGATATCAAGCGCATTAATATTGCACCAACGCTTAGGGTGAGACTGAGCTTTCTTCCTGGCCTTTTCTATATTTGTGCTTGGATCATTCTATGTATAGCATTAATGGGCCCACGCAAAGGTCATGAAGAAACAAAAATCACCACCGAAGGTATTGCCATATCGATGGTCATGGATGTCTCTGCATCCATGGCTGCCGAAGATATGAGTTTAGATAATAGCAATGTCATTAGCCGATACGATATGGTTGAGAATGTCTTTAAACGTTTCATTAGAGGTGACAAGGATATGGAACTTAATGGTCGCCCTAATGATATGGTCTCACTCGTGGTCTTTGGCAAGTATGTAGATGATCTATCACCCCTGACTTTGGACCACGATGTAATTATTGACCATATGCAAAACACTCTTATTAGTGTAAAAAGTGATATCCAGAAAACGGAAGAAGCTCAAAAAACAATGAACCGAAATCAATTAAATAAAATGTATCAAAGCAAAAACCCCATATGGAACGGAACTGCCGTCTACGAGGGAGTAGCCCTAGGTGCCGATATGCTTAAAAATACTGAAAGCGAAGTTAAAATAGCCGGCAAAAAAGGGCAAAGCAATTATTCCATAAAGTCCAAAGTTCTCATTGTTCTCACTGATGGAGAGGATAATGCTAGCACAATAACGGAAGACGAAGCTATCAATGTAGCCAAAGAGTTTGGAGTAAAAATTTACTCCATCGCCATTCATGGTCAGCCCACTCAACAAGATATCTTTGGAGTACTCCTTAGATCTGGACGAAAACAATACGATGATGGCCCGCTTAAAGAAATGGCGCAACAAACAGGTGGAAAATTCTACCAAGCCACCAGCCCTGATAGCTTAAGTAAAATATATAAAGATATCGATTTACTGGAAAAAACAAAAATCTCGAAACAAGTGACAATGGAATACTCCCCCACTCACCGCCCTTGGCTTTTGGTAGGGCTAATATTGATCGGTATAGCTCTTCTTCTGCAAAACACTTATTTTAGGGTGCTAGCATGAGTTTTGAATGGCATCATTTTCAGTGGCTCTTCGCTGCACCAGCAGCGTTAATTCTGATTTTAATTTCAGGCTACCTAGTAGAAGCGCGCAAGAAATACTTAGCCAGGTTATTTTCAAAAGCCAATTTAAGCTATAGCGAAGCAAGCTCTACCATGCGTTCCCTTAAATGGATATGTATGGCTTTATGCCTAACCTTCCTATGCTTAAGTTTAGCCGACCCTCGTTATGGCGTAGAAGTCAAAGAAGTCTCTCGCACAGGTAGGGATATTGTCTTTATTTTAGATGTTTCTAAAAGTATGCTTGCCACAGACATCAATGGCATCTCCCGCTTGAAACGCTCAAAGCTAGATATTATTGAAGCCGTCAGTCAAATGCAGGGACACCGCGTCGGTCTTATTGGCTTTGCAGGCAAAGCCAAAGAGCTTTGCCCCCTTACCTATGATTATTATTATTTTATCAAAAGACTACGTGAAGTCACGCCAGCTTCCATTCCCAAAGGTGGCACCAATATTGGCGACGCCTTACGTGAAGCCTTGGAGCTCGTAAGGGCCGGTGCCAAACTGGGTCACTATAAGGACCTAATATTAATTACCGATGGGCAAGATCACGAAGGCTATTATGAGCAAGTTGCTAAAGAGGCTGCTTCCTATAAGGTGTCTATTTTCACTGTAGGTATTGGCCAAGCCTCACCCACAAGTATTCGCCTTGCTGATGGCACCTACCTCATGAGTGAGGGCAAACAAGTTCAAACAGCCCTAGACCCCGAACCTCTTAAGCTTATTAGCCAATTAAGCGGAGAAGGTTATTATCTCAATTTGTTATCCAACCCCAGGTGGCTACAAGATATATTAGCTCATATTGATGCAAAAGAAAAAACTCGCAACAGTGTCGATAAGCAAGAAAGAAAAATTCCTCGTTATTATTATTTTCTTATTCTATCTCTCATTTCTTGGGCCCTATCAGTCATATTACCGGATCGAAAAAGGGGGGCAATGGCATGAAATACTTCATTCTATTACTACTATATTCTCCTCTATACCTCTTCGCCGAAGATGAAGAAAAGAGTCCCTTAAGTTGGGAGGAGTATTTCGAACAAGGGGTGAATCTTTATGACCAAGGCGAGTATATCGATGCATTAGATCTTTTTGAAAAAGCCGAACTAGAATCGGATCAACCAGAAGATTTATACCTCAATCGAGCCCTATGCCATATGAATCTCAAAGAGAATGAACAAGCCGAAAGTGAGTTCAAAAAGGCTTTAGCGGGACACCCTGACTTAGAAATAAATGCTCTTTATAACCTGGGGCACTTATATCACCAAATGAGTCAAGTTCCAACGACAGATGAGGGGCTTATTAAGATAGACGAAGAGCTTCTAGGCAAATCTTTAGATTCCTTTAGAGATGTGATCAACTACCCCAAACACAAAAGAAAAGCTCTAAGTAGCAAGGCGACAGCTCTCATCAAAAAGGCAGAAAAAAATGAAAGAATTCTCTTAGCAAGACTCAAAGCGAAACGAGACGAAGAGAAAAAAGCTAAAGGAGCTCCCATACCTTTCCTCCAAGGTATAGTTAAAGTCAATTCACGCCCAGCGAGCAATGCTTATGTTTTTATCAAATCAAAATGGGATAATAGCATATTAGGAGAAGTCAGAACAGACGAAGGTGGAAACTTCAAAATAGAAGAGCTCGATATGGGTAAATACCAATTAGCAGCCAGCCTTTACCAAGCTGAGAGCTCCCAAGAACTGAGCTGGGGCGAAGCTAAAAAAATCCCGACTTACGAGAAGGATAATCATGATTTGAGTATCTCAGGTGCCATGACTTTAGCTTGCCCTTATAAAGCTTCCCACTTACCTCTCCCCTTACCTTATAACGATAGTTTAAGAGCTAGCGGCCCAGACAGTATTATTTCCTCCACAGATTGGGGAGAATTAACCGATGGCCGCAGCGAAGATACTTTACCTGAAGAGTATGACACACACAGTGCATATATTGCTTTTGCAGAAGATACCTTTCAAATCGCCATGGCTCTTCCGCAAACACAAAATCCACAGGGTGCTGGAGCTCACGGTGCAGGTCAGCCCGGTGCGCCAGGCCAAATTCAACAAACAACAGAGCCACAAAAGCCTCCGACCTACCAAGTGACACTGAAAGGCTTTCACGATGACCTTGAAGCAATGCTTCCTGCAAGCTTTAGTGTCCATGGCATGAAAAAGCCTGAGCAAGGTGCAGAGCAAGAAGGAGGTGAAGAGGCAAAGCCTATATTGCTTTATGAAGGTATTGTAAAGACGACAGACGAAGGGCGCTACACTTGGAAAAGTGAAGAGTTTGAGACTCAAGACTGCAAACAACTCTTGTTTAGTTTTTTAAGAGTTGGAGGAAAACGCATTAGCCTGCACGAGATTGAAGTCAGTGAAAACACTCACCAGGAGAATCAAGAAGATCAAGAGCAAGATCAACAAGACCAGGATCAGCAGCAAGATCAGGACCAACAACAAGATCAGGACCAAGAACAGAAGGAAGATCAGCAAAAGCAAGAATCGCGCTCGACTAAATCTATATTGCAAAGAGTGAAGGAGAAAAGTGAAGAGGCTAAGAAAAATCAACAGGCTCAAGGCATGATTTTAAGAACGGATAGGGATTATTAGTGCAGCACTTAAAGCTATCACTTTGCTTCTTTTTTCTTGGGGCTGTCTGGGTAACAGCTGCAAACACCACACTTAGTCTCTCAATTGATCCCCGTGCTCCTGTTATCGGTGATCAAGTTAGTATAAAGGCTACTCTAACAAACCCTCAAGGGAATGGGCAAATAGGCATACAGCAAACACCGAAAACTCCCGGTCTGAATATTCAGTGGAATAGACAGCCCTCAACTTCTCAAAATACCACAATGCATAATGGCCGTTTTAGCTCACAATATGTACTGACCTGGAGTGGCCGAGCCACTCAAAAAGGAACCTTCACTCTTAGCCCCCTTAAGTTACAAATTGGCGGCAAAACAATCACGAGCAACAGCTTAAAGTACACAATAACTGCTGCCCAAAAAAGTAACCTTTATCTGCTCAAAACACACCTTTCCAAAAAAGAATGCTTTGTCGGCGAAAGTATTGAATATCATATTGACTATCTTATATCAGAACAAGAAGTCAGTAAGTATGAACGATACTCACGAGGTTATGAAATGGCCAACAATCACTACGGCCCCTTTTCCATTCCTCAGGCTTGGAAAGACAACTTCCATGTCAAAGCTAAGTTTTTTCGTTCTGCCCGTGGTGAAAGTGAACTCTTCTTTGGTTCACCCGTGGCTAATCAAAAAGTCAATAACTTCGTCTACCGGGTTCACCGCATCACCTTTTTGCTTGAACCCAAAAAAAGTGGCAAGCTTATTTTACCTGCATTGAAAACTCAGCTTTATAAGCTAAAAGCCAGCCGCGACTTTTTTGGATTTGGCAATCAACTCCAAAGAGGACAAGCTGTCCCAGTCTCGGCTCCAGCACTTAGCCTTACTGTTGCCCCTCCCCCTTCAGAAGGTCGACCAGCTTCATTTACGGGTATTATATGTGAGAGTATGCAGGCCAAGCTTAAGGTTATGGATATTAAGCCTGGTCAGAAAGTTATGTTACACTCTCCCCGCTCCATCGAATTAGAGATTCAAACCGAACTCCCCCCAGATGGCTTACTCCCTCCTGTTTGGTCGGCCCAAAAAGAGCTCAATAAGAACTTTAAGGTTTCTCACCAATCAACCCTGGAGGAAAAAACAGACAGAAGTATGATTTTTAAAGAAATCATTATTCGCCCTAAAGATGTCAATGCTACGGAAATTCCTGCGATTGAATTAAGCTACTTCCAAGCTAGCACGAAAAAATATGTCACCATAAAAACGAAACCATTCCCCATTAGCATTGAGGCCGTTGCTATAACAAACCAGGATGATGAATCACCTCTGCAGATTTTCACCCAGCCTCAAAAGGAAAAAAAAGAAAGTATCGGGCGTGTAAGCGGCATTGAGGTCAGCACAGGATTACTGAATCAAGTTTATCAGAAGAAGTATTCGTGGTGGCTATTCATGCCTCTCATCATTGCTCCATGGCTTCTTTGGGTGATCTTATATATTTACCACTCTCTCAGAGCAAACCTCAAAATCAAAAAAGAGAAAGGCCGATATGGATTGCAAGATAGTATTCAAAAACTCTCACAAGCTCAAAAAAGCAGTGAAATTCTTGAGCTTCTATCTCGCTATACCTGTCATAAGTGGAAAGTCACAGATCCCAATATGGTAAAGTTCAAAAGCAACCCTGAGTTAAAGCAAGAACTCGCCGATCTTCTCGAAGAATTATCTGCGGCTAGCTATGCTGGACAAAGCTCAGGTGATGAAGAATTAAAGAATAAAACTCGAGTCATACTGCAAAAATTAAATAAGGAGGGCCTTCAATGAAAAGCACCTTCATAGCGATATTTATGCTTCTCTGTGCTATGAGCACCGTCCAAGCATCTGAATTAGAACTGATGGAAGCTTGTCGTCTATATAATAAGGCTATGGGCACAGAAGATACTCAGAGCAAGAAAGCCCTTTTTTCTCAAGCTGCAGATACATTTCAAAACTACCAAGTTCAACAAAAAGAGGCGCTGCCCTACATCGATTACAACTTGGGGACCATTCATTTATCTCTGAATCAATACGGTAAAGCCATCTTACACCTCAAGCGAGCTTATGTTTTTTTGAATAATGACCCACGAGTTGTGGCAAATTTAATGAAAGCGGGCAAGATGGCATCTGTAGAGGTTTTTCCAAAACGAGAGAATAATATTATGCAGCTTTTAATTCAATATTGGTCTTCTCTTTCTGCTAAAATTTTCCAGGGGCTCGCCCTAGTCTTTTCACTCATGTCCTTACTTTCTATTTGGCTGAAGGGCAAGCGAAGAAGAATTATGCTTTGGGTCCTTTTTGTTTTAAGCATGAGTACCTGGTCCTTAGCATTTTTTCAAAGTCAAGGACTGGGCATCAACCATGAAGTCGTTCTTATGGAAAGCTACAACCCTAAGTCTGGCCTGAGTGATAATTACCCCGAGGTTTTCTCTGAAGCGCTAAATCCAGGTAGTTCTGGCATTTTACTACGTTCTGTGAACGGATGGGCGCAAATCAATTGGGGAAAAACAAGCGCTTGGGTCCCAGAAGGGTATATCGAAATTGTTCAATAATAATGACTTGACCTGAATTTGGCGCCATATCCCCCTATTTACCGCCCTTAAAGAAAAGCTTTTAGCACATTTGTTAAAATAATAGTCTGTTTGGCTTTCTATCTAATAAAGGGCAATAGAATTCAGTCGATTTATCAGGACTAAGGTCATTTTCTATGGGAATACAAGCCGTAGACGAGTTATACGAAAAATATGCTGCAAAGTGGAAAGAAGAGATTGTTTCCATGAGAGAGATGATCATTGCCAGCTTGGTAATGACAGCTCAAATTCCAGCCAAAACCTTTAACGAAAGTGCACGAGCGGGCTTTATCCTCGAACGCCTCATTGAAGCTGGTGTTAACGAGCCCATGATAGATGAAATTGGTAATGTCATTGCCGTGATAAAAGGAAAGTCTCCAAAACGCAAAATTTTACTTTCAGCTCACCTCGATACTCTGTTTGACGGCACCCTTGATCACAATGTCACTATTACTCGCAACCGCGCTGAAGGGACTGCCGTTGCTGACAATGCTTTAGGCGTCACCCTACTTGTGACCCTTCCCGATATTATCAAAAAACTGGGTCTGGAATTGGACAGTGATATTATTTTACTAGGCACCGTCGCCAGTAAGGAAATTGGTGACCTCACTGGTATTCGGCATTTTATGAAGAATTTCAGTCATGAAATTGACTACAATATCAATATCGAA
Organism: Planctomycetota bacterium; assembly: GCA_015231345.1. Lineage (GTDB taxonomy): Bacteria > Planctomycetota > JADGBV01 > JADGBV01 > JADGBV01 > JADGBV01. The sequence goes on along the minus strand of JADGBV010000131.1, from coordinate 917 downwards.
GGAATTAGTTTAGGTCAGGTTGACCATTCAGCACTAAGTCGAGTCAGGTGCGATATCAAATGCTCTCTCGAGCCAGAACGCACCTCTTCATGGCGAGATTTAGGCCATAGCTCTGCTATCATGATGCTTAGCGATATTCTAGAAAATCTCTTTCGAATCCCCTTACCCCATAAACCCAAAACCGTGATGAATGTCGGTCGTATTCAGGGCGGTCATTCTTATAGTCGAGTGTGTGGCAACGCCTCACTTCACTTAGAAGTGCGAAGTGAAGATGATTCCATTACCGAGAAGCTTATCGATGAAATCCGAGATAGCTGCTACGAAGTGGGCGCCAAATATGGTGATGACATTGACTTGAATTTCTTTAGCCGGCACCATGCGGCAGGCATCAAGTATTCTCACCCTCTCGTCTCCACCGCATCAACCATTGTTAAAAAACTAGGCATTAAACCGAAAATGGGCCCTTCAAACTCGGAGATCGCTGTGCCTCTCTCCTTAGGCGTCCCCTCTATTACCATTGGTTTAGCAGCAGGGTCAGAAGACAAATCACACCGCAAAAGTTATGTTGAGCTAGACACTATTCCTGATGGGATTGTACAAACCCTGTTATTAATTACATCCATAGACAAAGGATATTGTGATGACGACAATCAATAAATGGCTCAGGAACAATACCTTCCACCATTCTGATTTTTCAGATATCAAACAACTCGTTCAAATTAAGGAAGAAAAGAATTTAAAAATCAGCCTTTGTTTTCCGACTCTTAACGAAGAGAAAACCATTGGCAAGGAAGTCGTACTCATCAAATCTGAGCTGATGGACCGCTACCCTCTACTCGATGAAATTGCCGTTATCGACTCAGGTAGTACAGATCGCACCTTAGAAATAGCCTCAGAATTCGGCGCCAAAACTTTTC
>JADGBV010000130.1 GCA_015231345.1 Planctomycetota bacterium | reverse complement strand
TGACATCAGGGTCTTTATCAGTGCCACTTTTTCTTAAAGCAGCTAAAACGGCTTCATGATGACGATCGATTAATCTAATGTTGCCGCCGGTCTTAAAAGCTTTGTACTTCTCCATCAGGCCGTTCATTTCTGATATTTCTTGATGAAACTGCTGATGACACTCTAAAGACAACTTATCTTGCTTCTTGATAAAATCTATTTTTTCCGGCCAGCCATATTCGACCCCTTGGCACATTCCCGTGGCCCCAGTACTAAACAGGGAGGCTAAGGCGTACCTGGGTACGGTGGCTTTGACATCATGAAATTCCTGCGAAGGCGTTCCTGAATCATGTGAAGATATGGGAAAAATAAACTGTATTGCAGGGTAAGCATTGTGATTAAAACTGACCATATCCCTTAACTGTGGCACGAAGGGGGTTTCCCATGGTGTTGCCATGAGTAAGTGTAAATGAAAGTCAAAAATATACTGTTTGATTTCTTTGCCTTCACAGAAAAGCTCAGCAAGAATAATTAAATCAGGAGCTTTTTCTTTTAAGTTCCTCAGTGCTTTTGAAATAAAATTCAGGTTACTACTATGAAGATTATCTAAGCGGATCATACCTTTTGTTTCTTGAGCATAAGCGCCCCAGAACTCAATATATTTTTCCATATAATCCCAAATGCGTTCACGGATTTGCCTGTCAGCATGTTCGTAGTTGATAAGAGCCAAGTCTGTCCAAATATGCCAATTATCTCCTAGCTGGCAGCCTGCTCTTTTAAAACCATCAGCGGATTTCTCATCACGAATCAACCAGTCAGGGCACTTCTGTGCCATATAACTATTAATACCTATATGATTGAGGACAAGGTCAAAGCATAAACCTAAGCCAAGTTTTTTGGCTTTTTGAACGAATTTCTCAAATTGATCCAAAGCCGTTCCTGGTTGATCTGGGTCACGGTAATATGGGTCAACATCGAATAGATCTTTGGCTGAATAAGGGCTTTCAGAGGTATCCATCACAGTAATGGGCAGGAGGTGAATCATATTGAAACCCAATTCTTTAATACGATCAAGCTCTTCCATCCACTGAGTAATATTACCTGATACGTTTGGCAAAAAGGAATACAACCTGATGTTATCTAATTGCGCTGGATCAACGAGAACTCGGGTTCGTGGAGCTTTATCTCTTTCTAAATTTTTTTGCCCCTTGAGAGTAAATTCGCAATGAAAGAAAAATTTACCTGGTTTAGAACTAGAGAAGTCACATGTGAATTCTCCTGGCTGGGTTTCTTTCATCTCCTGAGTATCACCCGGAAAATTGCCTTTTAGCCAGACCTTAGCTCCAGCTAATTCGGGAGCATTGACTTTAAGAGTCTGCTTTTCATTCAGCTTCATTCTTAAAAAATCTAGCTCACCAGTGGGGAAACTTCTGGTAATATTGATATTAGATGGTGAGGCTTGGTATCGAGGATTTAGTTCAGGTATATCAGGGCGTTTAAATGGCATAGAGAGATTCAGGCAGTCTTTGAAAGGGGAGGGGGTTATAGGTTGTTTTGGATCAAATGGAGAGCGCGTATCACTTCGCCAACACTCCATGCTTGCGCAATGCACCCTCTTGGTGTATGAGGAGCATCGCCATCAAAAATTTCAGAAATTTGTTTTAAACCGACTTCTTCTGTATGTTTAGCAATTAATGGCTTAATATATTCTTGTAATTCTTTGGCAAGCTTTGATTTATCCTTACTGTTCTTGAAGCATGCTTCTGCATAAGGCGCTAATAACCATGGCCAAATTGTGCCCTGGTGGTAGCAATAATCTCTTTCATTGATATTTCCAGTATACTCACCGCGATACTGAGGGTGATCTTGACTTAATGTTCTGAGGCCGTAAGGGGTCAGTAACTTCTCTTTGACTTTATCTAATATACTCTGTTTTTGATTCTCACTTAAAGGCATATAATCTAAAGATACTGCAAAAATCTGATTGGGCCTAAAGGCTGTGTCCACTTGTTCGTTAACTAGATCAGCCAGATAGCCTTCTTTGAGCCAAAATAGTTCAATGAAAGATTTCTTAGCCTTGTCTAGGCATTTGCGAATTTCTCCCGTTGGATCTTCTTTGATGGTTTCTAAGTAAAAGCCTAAGGCATGTATCCACAGCGCATTAACTTCAACGGCATAACCATACCTTGGCGTGGCGGGGCGTCCCCAGGCGGTAGCATCCATCCATGTGAGATGTGTGCCTGAATTGCCTGAGCTAATTAAGCCATTCTCATTTAGCTGCGCAACAGGAACTTCATTGGCAATAAAAGACTGTATAACTTTTCTCATGCAAGGGACGAGGTCTTTCATCATGGACTTCATGTCGTTTGTATGAGTTAGGTATTGTTTACAGGCCCAAAAAAACCATAGTGATGCATCAACAGAATTATAAGAGTTTTCGCCTCCTATAATATTGACATAATTTGGCAGCATGCCATTTTGTTCATGTTTCGTATAATTTGTCAGCACACTTAAGGCTTCCTCTTTTAAACCTCTTAATATTGTTAGTCCAGGGAGTGAAATCATGGCATCTCGTCCCCAAGATACATACCATGGGTAACCAGCTGTGATCACTTGCTGACCTAAATAGTTTTTAACTAGAAAATGATCAGCTTGCATTTTCAAGTTAGCACTAAGGGGTTGGTCGTCCTTATATAGTTTGGCTTTTTTGTTGCGCTGGTCACTTTCTTGCTGCCATATGCTTTCAAGGCTTTTGTCTGTTTTATCTAAACTGACTTTAAAATATAATGCTTTGCCTTTATTTAACTCCAAGGAAAATAAGCCAGGGCTGTGTAAATCCTCGTGATAAGGGTTATTTTTTTCCCTCTCTTTATAATACTCGAAATTTTCAAACCAGACTGGCTTGAATTGAAAATCAAGATTATCATCAGCTGTAAAATGAATTTCAGGTAAGAGGTCGTACGGTTTAACGCTGTAGTAATTACCCTCAGATGTCATTGAAGGGTCGAAATCATCATTGACTTCTGTTAGGTCATGACTCGCACGGAATGCCAGGAAGGGTTTTAAATTGAGATTAAGTTTTGAGCATCCATCTATTAGTTCAAATCGCAATAAAACAGTGTCTTCGTCTCGGACCATCATAATGGATTTTTGCAGCGTCACTCCATTGATATCATATGTCCACATGGGGAAAGTGTCATGCTTGAAGTCTTTATAATACTTATAACCATGGGGAAAAAGAGTCCCTGGGTATTTATTCGTTGAGAGCTCATATTCTTCGCCATCAATGTAAACTGAGGTTTCTAGCTTAGAGAGCAAAACATATTTATTTTGCAGCTTGGGCAGGCTGGAGACGAGAAGACCATGATATTTTCGAGTATTACATTCGATGAGATTACTCGAAGAATATCCACCTTTACCATTGGTTTCTAGCCATTCCAGTGCGAATGATTGTTCCAGGTTTTGCAGAGCTTTTTGATGGAATTGCATATTAGACTTATCGTATTTTTTATGATATTCTAATCTATAGTAGTGGGGGGCTCAGCTATGCAAAATGTTTTCCTGTCAGTAATTTAGAATAGCCTATTGTGAAAGTCTTATTTCTCTCTAGACTAGCCCAAATGGACCCAATATTAGCTATTTTAGTCTTTATTTCATCTTCCTGCCTGGCTTTTTTTTGTGGTGCTAAGCTCAAAGAAAAAGCCTTACAAACAAATAGAGAAGAGCTTATAAAGGCTCAACAATTACTCTCTTTGTGTGAAGAGCAAAAAGAAGAGCTGAAGAAAAACAATGAATTATCAGCTTCAGAAATAGTTAAATTACAAGATGCATCAGTCAAAAGCACGACGCAAGTGCAAATCTTAGAAAATCAATTAAAAAATGTGGAAGAAAAGCATGAATTAGAAGAAAAGCAAAAGAAAGATAACTTTAAAGCAGTGGCACACGAAATTTTCAAAGAGCAAACTGAACGCTTTACAGCTGATAATAAAAAAAGTTTAGAGATGGTTTTAAACCCTTTAAATGAGAAGATTTCAGGCTTTGAGAAGAAAATCAATGATAGTTATGATAAAGAGTTGCGAGATAAAATTAGCTTAAGAGAAGAAATTAAAAAATTATGTGACCTAAATATCAAAGTGAGTGATGATGCGAATCAGCTAGCCAAAGCGCTGAAAGGTGATCAGAAAACTCAAGGAAATTGGGGCGAAATGATTCTTGAACGAGTTTTAGAGCGATCTGGCTTACGGAAAGGCGAAGAGTATGAACTTCAGTTTGCTGATATTAATGAAGATGGCAAAAGAGTTCAGCCCGATGCTGTCGTTTTTTTACCAGATAATAAACAAGTGGTCATTGATGCGAAAGTCTCATTAAAAGCTTATGAAGCCTATGGTCAGGCTGAAGAGGAAGATCGTGATAAATTATTAAAAGACCATGTGGCATCGGTCAAAGCTCATATAAATGGTTTGAGCGACAAAAAGTATTACACTTCCGATAAACTGCAAAGCCCTGAATTCGTATTACTTTTTATGCCCATAGAGTCTTCCTTTGCTCTTTCTGTACAGGCTGAAGCCAATTTATTTAATTTTGCTTGGGATAAACAAATTGTTCTTGTATCTCCCTCAACTTTACTGGCGACATTAAGAACCATTGCCAGTATCTGGAAGCAGGAAAGACAAAATAAAAATGCTTGGGAAATCGCCCGCGAGAGTGGCTTGCTTTATAATAAATTTCTTGGTTTTGTGAAAGACTTAGAAGAAACTGGCAATTTATTAAGTAGAGCGGGAAAATCATGGGATGCCTCCTTTAGAAAACTGCAAACCGGTCCGGGGAACTTGATATCAAAATGTGAGAAAATCAAAAAATTAGGTGCTCAAACAGAGAAAAAATTACCTTCCAAAATAATGTTTGATGATTTTACAGATAAAAATGAGCCAAGCTGATCCAGTTATGGATTTTCCGGTCATCATTGAATATCCAAGATTGACCAGTCTGTTTTGAATTTACTATCCTCACCTTATTTTCATTCGCACTTTTAAAGAGTTATTGCTTATGTCAGTTGTAATTTTAATGGGTTCTGATTCTGATCTGGATCAAGTTCGTCCTTGTGTTCAAGTACTCAAAGACTTTGGCGTTGAGGCTAAGGTGAGAGTGCTCTCTGCGCATAGAACCCCAGAAGCTTTGCACCATTTTGTCGAAGAAGTAGACGGCAATACATCTGTCTATGTTTGTGCTGCTGGTGGCGCAGCCCACTTAGGTGGTGTTGTAGCCTCTCTAACATCAAAACCCGTTATTGGTGTGCCTATTTTAATGTCTACCCTAGGTGGAGCAGATTCTCTTTATTCCATGGCTCAAATGCCAGGTGGAGTTCCTGTGGCAACTATGGGTATTGGTAAAGCTGGAGCTAAAAATGCTGGTCTTTTGGCTGTGCAAATTATCAGTTTATCATCACCAGAATTGACTGAAAAATATAAAGAATACCGAGTTGGTATGGCAGCGGAAGTCGCTAAAAAAGATGCTAAGCTTCAAGCTAAGCTTCAAGAAGAAAATCTGCTGTGAAAACTCTTGTCTTCATTCTCATATTAGCTCTCGGGGGAGGCTTTTATTACTACGAGTTCGTCAAAGCCCCACAAAATCAAACTCAAACTGATAGCGAGCAGAATCAACAATCTTCTCTTGGTCAAAACCCTGCAGTTGTTACTCAAACTCCAGTAAAACCTAAGCCCCAAAGCGAGTCAAAAGTTGGCGTCGAACAGCTGCTCTCCCAGGGCTACTATGATAAAGCATTAGCTCTGCTACAAAAAGTCCCTGAAGACAAACGTAACCGGACCTATGCTCTTAATTTATCACATGCTTTAGACGGAGCCGGAAAGAAAGATGAGGCCTTGGCTGTGCTCGATAAACTTCTCAAAATAAGCTCCCATAACCTAAAGGTAGAAACACTGTGGGCTAAAGCTGAGATGTTGGAGAATAATGGCCAAAAAGAAGCTTCAGGTGAGGTTTATTATGAGATATTTCAATCTTACTCTTCTTCTCAAGAATATCGTTTAGCAGCTTATAAGCTAAAAGACCTCTGGAAATCATGGTTAAGCGATAGTAGTAAAGATAGCAGAATGATGGATTATAACAAAGTACTCTGTGCTATTCTTGAAAACTCATTAGACGAAGGGGTCAATGAGGACTGTTATAAATTATTGAACCGAATCAACTCTAAGCTTTTCTTTTCTTCTAAAGCCATTGATGGCTTAGTCGTATTTCATACAATTAAGTATGGAGAAAGTTTAGCTTCTATTGGTAAGATGCATAATGTGCCTCCAGCACGAATCGCCCGTGTGAATAATTTGAAAAACCCAAATGCCATTCGCTCAGGCCAAACACTGAGAGTGATTAAAGGGAGAGTTAAGTTACACATAAACAAAGAAACTTTTATCATGCATATGTTTATTGGTGATTTGTTTTATAAACGCTTTCTTGTAGGGACAGGGAAAGACGGACGTACTCCTAGTGTAAGCACTAGAGTGTCGAGAAGCATGGCTAAAAATCCAGATTATACAGACCCTATTACTGGTGATTTAATTCTCGCTGGTGACAAACGTAACCCCATAGGAACTCGTTGGATTGGTCTAGAAATTGGCCAAGGCTATGGTATACATGGTACGGTTCAACCTGACTCTGTTGGCAAACAGATGAGTAAAGGTTGTATTCGTATGCGTAATCATGAAGTTGAAGAGCTTTATGATTATATGATGTTTGGCGACGAAGTTATTATTGAGTAAAAACACAAACCCACTTTTAAGTGGGTTTGTTGCTCTCAGGTAGACTGAGTAATAATATAGACTTAGCCATTTCCCTAAGAATATTTTTGTCTCGTCAGGAAATAAGTTCGCCAATTAAGACATGAGCTGTCTTATCTTTGATTATAACACGAACTTGGTCGCCGCATTTCAATGAGCCATTTTGCGGGATCACCACAGTTGTGCCTTGATCTGTGCGGCCTTGACATTGTTCTTTAGATAGGTGTGTTTCTTCTCTTTCAACTAAGACCTCACACTCTAGACCGAGCATTCGGCTTAGGCTTTCAGTTGTGTGCTTTCTCTGCATTTCATTAAGTTTAATAATTCGACGTTTTTTCTCATCTTCATGAACATCGTCTGGGTAATGCTTCAAAGCATAAGTGCCTTCGCGAGGAGAATACTTAAAGATATACGCTGAATCAAATCTCACTTCTTCCATAAGGCTAGCGGTGTCTTCAAATTGATCGTCCCTTTCACCAGGAAAACCCACGATAATATCTGTGCTTAAAGAAACCCCTGGAATGAGTTTACGCATCTTTTGGGCCAAATGAAGGAACTCTTCGCGGGAGTAATCTCTTTTCATTCTTGTAAGAACTTCTGTGTTGCCAGCTTGCAAGGGCAAATGAATTTGTTTGCAAATATTCTCCTTTTGAGCGATCAAGTGAAGCAAATGATCGGGGAAATCTTTTGGGTGAGGGGAGGTGAAACGAATTCTTTGAAGCCCCTTTACTTCTGAAACGGCTTCAATTAAAGTGCAGAAGTCATCTTCACCGTTCTTATAGCTATTGACATTTTGACCAAGTAAGGTCACTTGTTTTTTTCCTTCTTTTACAGCTTGAGTCGCCTCGCTAACAATAGATTCGACTGACCGACTCCTCTCTCTGCCCCGCGTAAAAGGAACCACGCAGAATGTGCAAAAATTATCACAACCACGCATAATGGCGATCCAAGCATTGATGCTATCTTCCCTTGTTGGTTGTACATCAGAGTAGGTTTCTTCTTTGCTTAATCGAGTGCTAGATTCATTCTTGGTTTTCCCCAAACTTTTTTGGATTAATTCAGGTAACTCCCGGTAATTATCGGGTCCAACACAGAAATCGATATTAGGATTTTCTAAAAGCTTGTTTTTTATATTTTGAGCCATGCAGCCTAAAATTCCCACCTTAACTTTATGGGATCTTCTCAGGTGCTTGAGATTTCCGACACGAGAAAATATTTTATTAAAAGCATTTTCCCTAACGGCGCAGGTATTAAGAAGTATCACATCAGCATCTTCTTCTGCTCCATGCAGATCATGATGGTTCTCATGCAATATTGTTTTTACCAGCTCAGAGTCATACTCATTCATCTGGCAACCGTAGGTCTCTATGTATATTCCCGCCATATACCGGCATCAAACAGTTTAATACCGGAGAGTCTAAGGGGAACTCGGTTTTGTCTCTTAATCGAGATGTTTCAGTCGGTCACCTTTTTTGAAATAAACGACTCGTCTCTCGGGTATTTCAACTTTCTCGAGAGTCTTAGGATTTTGCGCTTGTCTACTAGGTTGCACTTTAGTCCCTAGGATAAAAGTGCCCCGAAACTCAAGTTTGTTCCCATCCTTTAACTCTTCAGTAATAAGATCCAAGGTGCTCATAAAGACAGAATTAACTGTCTTGGCATCAACACCAGTTCTCTCCGAAAGTTTTTCTACGAATGCTTTCTTTGTTATTGTGGCTTTGTCGGCTTTATTCACAGGAATAGATCTTTCACAAAACTGGAAGTAAGTTATTATCGTAATCTCTTTTAAAAAGCAATTGTTTTTTTTTATATTATCATGATTTACAATAGAATAGGACGATTAATGAGTTTGAAATTAGTCTTTTTAGCAGTTATAATCAGCATTTGGCTAAGTGGCTGCCAAGTGTTTCAAAGTACAAAAGAAGCTGTTGAAATGGTTGAAGATGCAGTGCACATTAAACGGATCAGTAGATCCCTCTAATGATTTTAGTACTGTATCAACTGATCGGATGCACGTTGTAACTTGCCAAGAAGGTCACTGACCTCAAAAGGCCTTGATAGAAAATCATTAAAAACTTTCATGCCTTCGTCGTTACGGTTATGTTCCTGGATGTCTGCTATAATGTAAGAGATGGTGCGCCCAAGGATTTTCCTCTCATGCATTCTAATCATTTCAGCAGCTTTAGCGCCGCTCATAATGGGCAAGTCTTCAGTGATTAAGACGACAATTCTTTCTTGCCCTGCGTCTGCCAATTTTTTGAAAATATTAACAGCCCTGACTCCATCGTAGGCATAATGCAGGCCAGCAGGTTGTAACTTCTTGATCAGTTTTTCTAACATGAGACGATGAAGTATGCTACCATCGACAATAATAAAGTGATCGTTCTTATGATTGCGATTTGATGTGAACTGGATATGATCTAAAAAAATCTCTTTCAGTTCAATTAAATCAGTTTGTAGCCAGTATTTATAGAGTGTTTTACAGAGCTTGAGG
>JADGBV010000012.1 GCA_015231345.1 Planctomycetota bacterium | reverse complement strand
CCTTTGAAGCTTTGGGCGCTATTGAAGATTGGCTTCTTGATGCGGGATACGATATAACGAATACAAGGCTAGACTTATGTGAAGAAATGCCTGATATCGACTCCATTGATCTTCTCATTATCATGGGCGGCCCCATGAGTGTGCATGATGAGTTAGAGCATCCATGGCTTAAACGTGAAAAGGATTATATCAAAAAAGTCATTGAGGTAGGAAAGCCGACTCTAGGTATTTGTCTAGGGGCACAGCTAATTGCCCAATGCATGGGAGCGGAGGTTTTTGCTAATGGAGAGAAAGAGATTGGCTGGTGGCCTATTCAGGCTCACTTTGAAGATTTTCCTGGACCCTACGAGCTCTTTAAATTCCCAGGGGAAGTCGACGTTTTTCATTGGCACGGCGAAACTTTTTCTCTTCCTCAAGGGGCTGCACTCCTTGCGAAGAGCAAAGCGTGTCAAAACCAGGCTTTTCAAATAGGCGAACATGTGATTGCCTTACAGTTTCATTTGGAAACAACTAGAAGCTCGGCACAAGCTCTCGTGAATCATTGCGGGGGGGAACTTGTGAACGCACAATATATTCAGCCTGATTCAGAAATATTATCTGATTCTCCTGAAAAGTACTCCAGAATTAATCATTTGATGGCTGAAGTCTTGAGTTTTTTGCTTAAATGATGAGCAGCTTCACGAAGCAAAGGCTTCATGGAGGAGTCTTAGTCATTCTCTGAAATTAAAGCATTTCAGAGGAGTCTCAGTCACTCTCTGAAAGCCTTTTTTGTTCCTCACCTGCGAAAAGTTCATTGCATTCATAGAGAATATCCATGAGTTCTTCTTGATAGGGATGGCTCTCCAAAAGGCGCTTCACATTAGGCAAGAGTTTGTCGTCAATAATGAGTCCAGGGAACCAATGGCCTCCGTTGCCAAGTAAGTTATAGCGCATGGTGCCAAACTCTGTCATATCAAAAGCTTTGGCAAGAAGCCAAAGCCTAGCGCAAACAGCAATATTAATATTTCCGGGAGTCTCATTATGATCGGGGATGTCATGCAAGCCACGATGAAAAAAGTCTTTCCCAAGGACTTGCTCTTGTGTTTGATCGAGCTTGGCTTTGACTTCTCTTAATTCAGCGTCTTGTTGATCCTTTAAATAGGGAATTGCTTTTAAATGCTCCTCAAAGTCTTCAGGCTTGGAGGCGCCAACACTGATGGTGCAAATTTCTTCTTGATTTAAACAAAACCAATCGTTAAAAACAATGGGGCTGAAAGGAGCGCATTGTTCCTTGAGCTTTTCGGGAGCTTCATTTAGCATACCACCTTTATTCGTTGGGCTAATAATAAAGACTCCCATATCTTGCTTTTTGGCAGCCTTCAGGCAGGGTGTGCGTGATTGGTCGGTGTAAAACCACCATAAATTCACATAATCAAACTCGCCACTATCAATTGCCATATTAATGGTTTGGGGGCTGCCATGGGTCGAAAAACCGAGGTGGCGCAGTTGCCCATTTTTTTGATACTCCCTCGCCACCTCCATTAAGCCGCCTTTTCTAATGACACAGTCTATATGTTCCGGTGTATTAAGGCCGTGAAAGGCAAATAGGTCTAAGTAATCTGTTTGCAGTAACTCGAGACTTTCTTCAATCTTTTCTCTAAACTCTTTTTGGGTGAGATCAGGTTCTGAGAATATTTTGCTTTGTAAGATATAACTCTCGCGAGGAACATCTTTTAAGGCTAAGCCTAATTGATACTCACTAGTGCCATAACCTTGAGCCGTTTCTATATGGTTAAAGCCCAGCTCTAAGCCACTATAAATTGTGTTTTCTAAGTTTTTTTGACTCTCCTGGTCTAATTGACTGGGAATGCGCTCTTTCCAGCTTTGCTGATAACGCATACCACCTGTGCTGAAGACTGGTATTTGCAGTTCTGTTCTGCCGTATCGGCGTCTGAGCATTTCTGGGTGTGACATAGTAGCTTCTGTGAGATGATTACATCATGGGGCAGCCGCCACCGCTGCAACCACCACTTTGTCCGCAAGGAGCTGGTGCAGGGGATTTGGTGCCAGAGGTGTTAACGGCAAAGAGGGGTAGCTTTTGGGTCATATCCTTGCTACCGCAATCTGGGCATTTGGGTTTTCCTTTGCCTCGAATAAGAATTTCGTTGATCTTTTGGCAGTCTTCACACTGGTAATCAAAAAGCGGCATAAGAAAAATGACTTGTCGTAAAAGTGTAATTATTGCTTGAAAATATGTCTGCAAGTAAAACTCTCAGGACTTAAGTCGTATTTAAGGAATTACGACTTTTTACCTGATGGGCTTATATGCTGTAGGAGAAACTTAAGTTTTGCTAGATTACCCTGCATGGGGCTTATCTCAGAACAGACATACGCAGGACCATTTTACACTCACAAAGAGTTTATGGTTCACCGCTATGGTCACGCACTTTATAAAATCCCATTAAACTTTAGTAAAGGCTGCCCCAATCGCAGTAAAGACGGCAAAGGCGGTTGTACATTTTGTCCTGAAAACGGCAATGAGGCTCCTCAAATCGCTCAGTTGCAAAATATTCAGGAGCAAGTGGCTGCCGCGCAGGATTTTGCGCGTAAACGCTACGGCGCTCAACATTTTTGCGCTTATATTCAGGCCTATACTGCAACATTTGGACCTTTGGTGGAACTGAAAACTCAGGTCCTGAATCTCTTTGATGAGTTTCAATTTGAAAGCTTACATATTGGCACAAGACCTGATTGTCTGCCTGAAAAAGTCATTAATTACCTTGAGGAATTAAACCATAAGATTGACCTCTGGGTAGAGCTTGGGGTGCAGACCATTCACGATAAAACCCTGACTAGAGTTAATCGGGGACATAACTGGCAAAGAAGTGAACAAGCTATTAGAGCCCTTCATGAAAAAGGGGTAAATGTGATTGCTCATGTGATTCTCGGTTTACCCGGTGAATCGTGGCAAGATATGATGTGCACGGCAAGAAAATTGGCCTCTTTGCCCCTAAGTGGCATTAAGATTCATAACTTGCATATATTAAATCAGACAGAATTAGCTGATGAATATATTAAGGAGCCTTTTTATTTAATGGGTGAATTGGAGTATATCCAATGCGTCGCTGAATTCTTACGTTACATCCCTGCCCATATACCAGTTATGAGGGTGTCGACTGACTCGTCATGGGACGAACTCATCGCTCCCCGCTGGACTTTAAGAAAGGGGCAAATTTTAAGTCGGCTTATATCTACCATGAGCAAGCAAGAAGTCAGGCAAGGGGATTTGGCGCTACAAGAGTCTACAGATGCAAAGAAAGCTTCCAAAGGGAATGCAGCAGATGTGGTGGGTGTTCCAGGAGGATGTACAGCTGATCGAGTGAAGGTTATAAGCGTAAGTGCTGCTGATATGCAATTTGTTAAGGCTGGTGATGGCAGCTTGAGCTTATATAATAATGAATATAAGAGTTATTTGCATGGCGTCTGTGGTGGTCAAACTCAGGCGCGTGAAGTTTACTTGAAACGTTCAGACTTAGGAAATATAATAAAAAGTCGCGACGTAAGAATACTCGATATCGGCTTTGGTATGGGCTATAATAGTATAGAGACGCTTAATCTTGTCGAGAGAGCTCAGGCGAGCCAGGTGGCGATTGATGCTATTGAGCATGATCGCAATCAACTTGGGCAATTATGCTCTCTGCTGAGCTCTGAAAGTGAAAGTGTCCAGGAATATTTTGCTGTTTTAGAAGATCTTTATTTGGGCCGGAAAGTAAAGTCTCATTACGGGGTCTTGGATGTGCACTTTTTCGATGCTCGCTATGCGCTGAAACATCTGCTAAAGAATAAAAAATACGACCTAATCTTCCTGGATGGGTATAACGATATTGCTAATGCAGAACTATATTCGCTTGAATTTTTTGTATTGCTCAAGACTGTAATGCATCCTGAGAGCCAGCTTATATCAGCTCAGTATAGCTTGAGAATTGTTGCAGCGATGACATATGCAGGCTTTCGTGTTGACTCAGCTTCAGATATTAAAACAGGCACCAGGGCTTCACTTGCTTCTGTGGCAATCAATGAAGATGATCTGGAAATACCCTATAGAGATCAGAACTTATGCTTAAGTCGTAAGGAAATCGTCCGAGCAAGAGATGAGGAGCAGCTCAAAGGCAAAGAAATCGCTCGAGCAAAAGCTGAGGATCAAGTTAAAGCACAAACAAAAGGCATCTAAGCGGTGAGTAAAAAAAGTAAACCGGATTTTAATACTTATTATTCTGAAATCTATGGAGAAGATTGGCCTCATCTGCTTGAGGCCATGTCTCGCGAAAAAGAGTGTGTCGAGTTGGGGCAGGGGCTCCTTAAGCCCTATTTCCTAGACTACGCTTCAACTTATCCTCCATTGGCACTTGGTGTTAAGCCTGGTCAGCGAATACTTGATATGTGTGCTGCTCCAGGAGGGAAATCCCTATTGCTTGCATTGGCCTTAGCGGGGCAGGGCGAGCTTGTTTTAAATGATCTATCCAGATCAAGGCGGAATCGATTACTGAAAGTAATGGATGAATGCTTGCCTGAAGAATTTCGCAAGACTGTTAAGGTTATTGGTAAAGACTCTTGTTATTCCAAAAACTTCCACGGCCCTCTTTTTGATGCGATCCTTTTGGATGCACCATGCTCATCAGAAAGGCATTTATTGGATAATCATGAAGAATTAAAAGGCTGGAGTCCGTCGAGAACTAAGTCTCTCGCTGTGAGGCAAATGGCGATGCTATGCACGGCTTTAGATTTACTGAAGCCTGGCGGAGAATTAGTTTATAGCACATGTTCTATTTCTCCTTTGGAAAATCAAAATAATATTGCCAAGTTTTTAAAGAAGAGAAAAGGGAAAGTTGAAGAAGTGCAGTGTGTTGACGAGAATGAGCTCATGGGGCATAGGCTCAAGCATGGGTTTATGATTCTGCCCCATGCGCATGATGGTGCAGGGCCTATTTATTATATTAAGTTACGTAAGTGCTTAATTGAATGCCCTTAAGGTGGTGGCGGAGAGTTAGGTAGAAGGTTGATTTCACGTTCTTCGGCTAAACTAGAAGTATTTCCAGAAATCATTTTTAAGTCTCTTTCTGGATCAAATTGGAACTTTAAAAGATTCGAACTCCAAGAGCTGCCAATATTAATTTTGATTTCATAGTTGCGAATATCTTCGCTGATGTTCTCATTGAAACCATTAAAAATTAAATTTCCAGCAACATAAGCTCCACTAATACTTAAACCTGTGATGGGAGAGAGGAATTCAGAACTCGAGATTGCAGCACTGTCGCCTGAGTCTAAGGCGATGTGTATTTCATTAAATTCAACATTACCCATTGATGAAAAATCCATATTAAAAACGACATTATCAATGGTGTTGGCACTGAAGTTCTCTGCATAGGAGAATTCAATTTGATGACCAACTTTCAAAATATTATTCTTCGGCTTTTTCTTTTGAGTGATATTTGCGATACTCATAAAGTCCATATCTCCCATAATGCCACCATAATCGTTGGTGTCGGGGAAGTTATTGCCTTCTCCAAGTCTGAAAAAACCGACTAGATTTGCACTAGCACTGTGCAGGCTTAGATCTGCTGGGCTTCCATGGTTGTATATATTGTCTATTTCGTTTGCACTGAGAGCTTTGTTCCATAGGGCAAATTCATCTAATGATCCGTCAAATTCATTGCCACTAGCGAGAGGGGAGTTACCAAGATGAAAGGCTTCTGTGCTGAGTAGGTTTCCGCTTAGAGTGTCTGATGCAATGCTCGTTGCTTGATCAGCTCCATTTACATAGAGGTGTAGTCCGCTGGAGCTAGCTGAACCATCATATGTGACCATAATGTGGTGCCAAGTATTATCGTTAATGGCGAGCCCGGAAATGACTTCATTCAGTTTGTCGCTGGGTTCGGAGTGCTTGAGTTCTATGCTAAGTGAATCTGTTGAGCCATTATAGGCTAATTTATAACCTCTGCCCATGCTGTCTTGATTTGAGTAGATATACATATTGTCTGAGTCCTCTCCTGTTTTGAGCCAAATGCTTTGAGAAAACTCATCAGAAATATCGAAAATAAAATTGGGGCCAAAGCTAATATAGTCATCATAGCCATCTAGAGTCAGAGTCTTGGTGCTGTAATTAGGTAAATTTGTTATTTGGAAAGATTTTGTTTTTTCAGCGCCATAGGCTAGTCCAGTCACCATATTGATGTTTTTTGCTGGGTCGAATTTAAATTTCAGAGCTGAGCTTTGCGGGTAGTCTATGATGTTCACAGAGAAAATATATTCTTTTGTTTGGTCGATAAGATTTTCTGAAATTGAATTGAGGACTAGGTTATCTGAGCCAATGCTGTAATTGCCTAAAATGGTATTCCCATCCAAGCTGACTGAAAAAGCTTCAATATCAGACGTGTGCCCTTGAAGAAAATCCACTGAGATTTCATTAAATGAAACGGTGCCGTTGGATGTGGCACGTAATGGAAAGAATATTTGCTCATCTCCCCCAGCTCTAAGTTTACTATTGACACCGTCTATGCTGAAGGGCGCCAATATAACTTCGTTGGCAGAAAGGTAAGCAGGAAGAATGGATGTGAGTTTTTGCGAGTGCTTAGCAGAACCACCACCTGCCTGATTGTGTGTGTTTTGCCCCC
Source organism: Planctomycetota bacterium (assembly GCA_015231345.1). GTDB lineage: Bacteria > Planctomycetota > JADGBV01 > JADGBV01 > JADGBV01 > JADGBV01. Next base: position 21,171 of record JADGBV010000012.1, on the reverse strand, counting down.
AAGCCCAAACTTCACCATATCTATCTTGGCAATAGTTATGGTAAGACCCAGCAGATACTGTATTGAGATTAGTGAGTTGAGAAAAGTTTAGCACGGGAGAATTAATTCCCATGCCTTGGGTTCCGCTTAATTGTCCGACTGTATTTGCACCCGTGATGAATATGCCATCGTTGTCATTACGTATGTAGAGTGTGTGCTCTGCTCCTCCGTCCATATAACTGACTTGCCCACTGATCATGTTTGGAGATTCTTTGTTGTTGTTATTCCCTTGGCCAAGTTGTCCTTCGTAGCCTTTTCCCCAGGCGTTGAGAAAATTTCGATTGGTCAATCCTAAACTATGATTATGACCTGCTGCTACTCCAATCCATTTGTTATTATTACCGACTTGCTTTAATATTGTTGTTTCAGTATTGCCTATTATGCCAAGTTGGCCGAAACCATCACTTCCGCAACTGAATATTTCCCCTTGGCCTGTTAGGACTAGAGAGTGAGCTGCGCCAGCAGCGATATCTGTAAATACTCTTTGGTCATCATTATATAGACGATAGACTTCATCATCACTTAGGCTGATATTATAGACCCTTATTTCATCAATTGCCCCTGTTAAATAATTCTGGTGTTCATTAGAGCGGCGCCCGAGCTCAAGGCCATTTCCCGAAACTCCAAGTCCTGAATTTAAGCTGATAAAATGTTCTGAATCTAAAGTGCCATCAAAGAAAAGTTTCACGGATGCATCATGCACTGTGGCTGCGATATGATGCCAGTTTCCATGTTCTAGAGAATTCAGACTTACACTGCTTGTCGGTGATCCTGCTAAGTGTGTCATGGCAAAAGTCATATCATCATTAATCATAAGGCCGTAACCGGCATTGTTTGCGTCATCATCGGTGGAGAGGATGGTCTGATTGCCGCTTTGTGTGATTTTGACCCAAGCACCTAAGGTGATTGCATTACCACTGATATTGAGACTAGCTTGTAGTCCGACATCAATGTAAGCATTGGCACTGAGCATAATGCCTTTTGAATGAGGACTTTGTGTCTTTGACTGGGTGAAATTCGTGCCTATCACTGTGCCATTATTCGCTGGAGAGCTGCTATCCCAAGCATTTGCTCCAGAATGACTCTCCATTTTATACCAGGCCATTAAATTTCCTGAGGCTAATGCCGTCGATGCAGGTTGTACGACTTCTTGGGGCAAACTTGAATCGACACTAGTGTTTATGCCTAATTGTCCGGCATGGTTTCGGCCCCAACTGATTGCGCTTCCGTCTTCTTTTATGGCTAGAGAGTGGTAGGCGCCAGCGCATATTTTACTAATATTATCTAATGATGGTATAAGAATGGGCGTAGGAATTTTATTTGTACCAACAGAGTGTCCTAATTGCTTGTAATGATTGGCTCCCCAACTCCACACATTTCCTGAGGCATCAAGAGCTAAACTATGAAATTCACCAGCGGCGGCTTGAACCCAGATATTGCCTGCGCCAATCTCCACAGGAGTGGGGCGTTTATGATGATCACCTGTTCCGAGTTGTCCGTAGCTATTATTTCCCCAAGCCCACATTTTTCCATCAGGCCTGACTATAATGGAATGCGTAAGCCCACCATCTGTCGCTATACTCGAAAAAAAGAACACCAAGGGAGTCAAAAGGAATAGCGGGTACCGTAGCATGGGAGTCTCCAATTCAGCTGCGTGTTATTGTCTTTCTTTTTGAGGAAAAGCAATAAATAACTTATGTGATTTTAGATACCTGCTCTGCGATACAGGCTAAAAAATCTGTGCTTTGTGAGTGTGATAAGTGAATTTTATTGAATTGTTCTTGCAGCTGAGCTAAAAAATGTATATTATGGTATAGAATTACTGCTAAATTGACCCTCTTTAAATGAGTAGCGTTAAGAACCTTAAATTAGATGAAATAGACGAATATATTCGCCTTTTGGACAATAGTGTCAAAGGCAAAGATAATCGTATTTCTAAGCGTAGCCCAGTTGATATTCCCATAAAATTTGCCATATGTAGTATAAATGGTGAGTTTAAAGAAGATCACGACCAACCTATGAAGCAGTCAAAACTGGTTGATATCTCTAAAGACGGTGCTGGGCTGATTACAGGCAGGCGTTACAACCTTGGTGATATAATTCATTGCATTGGTTTTGGCGAAAATAAAAAATTCAATGCCAAGCTTGAAGTCGTCAATACTAGAAGAGCCGATAGCATTCAACATCGCTATGGTTGCAAAATTATGATTTTCGAGGTGACAAAGTAAGCCCTGAGATTGGCCAGATTGGTCAAATACTCAGGCAGGCTAGAAATTACGATCAGCAAATAAGGTTAATTCATGGTCGTGGTGGGAATTACCCTGGTTTAGAGTTTTTGACGGTTGATTATTATCAGCCTATTTTAGTCGTTTACCTTCATCATCATAGAGATCTTGAGTGGTGCGCTGCGCTTAAAGAAGAACTAGAAGGTAATTTTCCATTTGCCTTAATTCAAGATCGCTCCATAAAAAAAGCTGCTTATATTTATTCTTGGGGAGAGCCAAAGGAAGAGCATATTGCTGAAGAGGATGGCCTAAAATACCATGTTGCTTTTTCTAGTAAAAGTCAAAACTGTGGCTTTTTTCCTGATATGCATGTGGGCAGGACTTTTCTCAGTGAAATCTCGCATAATTGTAAAGTTCTGAATTTATTTGCTTATACTTGCTCTTTGAGTGTTGCTGCCTTAAAAGGGGGGGCGTTGCATGTAGATAATATGGATTTGAGCAGTTTATCTCTTAGCATAGGCCGAAATAATCATCGTTTAAATGAGATGCCCTTGAATCAGGTGAGCTTTTTTAAGGATAATATAATGAAGTCATTTGGAAAGCTGAGAAAGAAGGGGCCCTACGATATTGTCATACTCGATCCTCCAACTTTCCAAAAGGGTAGCTTTGATGTGGAAAGGGATTATGCTAAAATTCTGCGCCGTATGCCTGACTTTATTCGGAAAGGAGGACTCGTGCTGGCCTGCTTGAACTCCCCTCATCATGATAATATTTTCCTGAGACAGCTTTTCGAGCAACAGCCTGGTTTTGTTTTTCAGAGAAATATTCAGCAGTCTGCTGAGTTCCCGGAAAAAAATCCTGAAGCAGGCCTCAAAATGCAGTTATATCACTACATGGAGTAATAAATTGTAGCAGGCTCTTTGCCACCCCTCAGCTCCAATAGAGTTGCCAGAGAAGAGGGGCGAGTTTTGTGCTATTTTTTCAGTTGCTCTAAATCCCTAACAGCACCTTTGGAAGCTGAAGTCGTAAGGGCAGCATAAGCTTGCAAAGCTTTACTCACAACGCGAACCCGGTCTCCAGGCTTATAGCCTGCAGGGTCTTGATCCATTTTGTCTCTGCGTTTTTGCAGCTCATCTTTGCTCAGGTCTACATTGATGCTTCTTCCTGGTAAATCAATCATGACAATATCTCCTTCTTCAACTAAGGCAATGGCTCCACCTTCAGCTGCCTCAGGAGAGATATGGCCTATGCTTAGACCGGAAGTTCCACCAGAAAAACGGCCATCTGTAATAAGGGCACATTTTGCGCCAAGGTGGATAGATTTGATGTAAGAAGTGGGGTAAAGCATTTCCTGCATACCTGGGCCTCCTTTGGGGCCTTCGTAGCGAATAAGCACAACATCGCCAGCTTTAATTTTGCCACCCAAGATTGCTTCGCAGGCTGTATCTTGTGAATTGAAAATTCTAGCTGGGCCGTTAAAAACAAAGCAAGACTCATCTACGCCAGCTGTTTTGACAATGCAACCATCTTCGGCAATATTACCGAATAAAACACATAAACCACCATCTGTTGAATAGGCTGATTCCATAGAACGAATGCAGCCTTCATTTCTGTCGAGGTCGAGCTCCTCTTTGCTCCAGCTTTTATCTTGAGAGAAAGCTTCACTGGAGCGTACGCCTCCAGGTGCCGTGCGTGCCTTAACTTCAGCTATCTCGTCAGCTTCAGTGCTTAAAATATCGTTCTTTTTGATGGCTTCAGCAAGATTCGAAGAGTGCACGGTATGCACATCAGTGTTCATGAGCTTAGCGTTGTTTAACTCTCCTAAAATTGAAAAAATGCCGCCAGCTTTTGAAACATCTTCCATATGGTAATGGCTAGAAGGAGCGACTTTACAAAGGGTAGGAGTATTACGTGATAAGCGGTCGATATCTGACATGCCAAAGTCTACTTCAGCTTCGTGAGCCGCAGCAAGTAAATGTAATACTGTGTTTGTGGAGCCCCCCATGGCTATATCGAGGCGCATGGCATTCTCAAAAGCGCCTTTTGTGGCAATACTTCTAGGTAATACGCTATTGTCTTTCTCGACATAAAATCTATTGGCCAAATCAACGATTTTTAAGGCCGCTTCTTTGAAAAGTTCGCGTCTTTGCTGGTGTGTTGCTAATAAGGTGCCATTTCCTGGTAGGGATAAGCCTAGTGCTTCAGTGAGGCAGTTCATTGAATTGGCTGTAAACATCCCTGAGCAAGACCCACAGGTGGGGCAAGCCGATTTTTCTAATTTTTCGATTTTTTCATCTGGAACAGACTTGTCTCCAGCTTGAATCATGGCGTCAATAAGGTCGAGTGCTTGCGCTTTGCCATCTTCCCAAATGACTTTTCCGGCTTCCATGGGGCCGCCAGAAACAAAAATAGTAGGGATATTGAGTCTTAAAGCTGCCATCAGCATGCCCGGAGTTATTTTGTCGCAATTTGATATGCAAATGAGGGCATCGGCCACATGGGCTTGACACATATACTCAACGCTATCGGCAATAATATCACGTGATGGCAAGGAGTAAAGCATGCCGTCGTGGCCCATGGCTATACCGTCGTCAATGGCAATTGTGTTAAATTCGCAGCCGAAGCCTCCAGCTTCATCAATAATGCTTTTAACGTACTGACCTACAGGATGCAAGTGCACATGGCCAGGCACAAATTGGGTAAATGAGTTAGCGATGGCGATGATGGGCTTTTTGAAATCCTCTTCTTTCATGCCATTGGCTCGCCACAATGAGCGAGCTCCAGCCATATTCCTGCCTTCAGTAGTCGTTTTTGACCTAAATGCTTTACTCAAAATGGATAAACTCCAAAAGAATGGGATGTGCATATTAGATGCTTCCCCGTATCCTCAATTGACTTATGATTCTAATAGTTATAAATATTACCTATCAAATCAGAGGCCGGATCAGCTTGAAAACAACAAAGATTTCATTTTTTTCCCTTCTTGGGATGAGTATCGTCGCTCCGATGAGTGCAGAGGAGACTTTCGATTTACAGGTTCAATTTCAAGGGGAAGAGGAGAGTCTTGTCTCGCCCTACGATGAATATACTGATGCGCTTTCCAGACGAGGAAAAGGGCATACGGGACCCATAAAATCACTTTCATTGGATGAATCACGCCTTCAGGAAACTCCAAACTATGCCGGGCGTCCTGACATGTTAGGTCCTAGCACTGCAAGGATGAAGTATGAAACCCGTTACCCTGATCACGAATACCATATTCGTAATGTGATGAACCCCATACCTGTGCCTAATAACGCCCAGGTTTACCCTTTTGTTTTGACTGTGCCTATGGAAGGTGGAGAGTTATTGAAATTTAAAGAAATGGAACTGGCTTTCACGCAAACTTTTGTTGATGGCAGTATGGAAGGGGAGAGTGCACGCTATAGTATTGATATGAATCAGTGGCATTTTGAGCAGAGTCTTTCTTATAGTATTGGTTTGCCAAATGACCTTCAGTTTACGACAAGTATTCCGCTATACCACTTCAGCGGAGAAAATAGCATGACTCAAGATGGTGTGGAGTTGATGGGCCTAAGTTCTAAAACGAGAAACTTTTGGGGGGCACCAACCATTAGTCTCAAAAAACAGATTTTTGATAATAAATCGACTGATGTTCGCGGGCAAACCTCTATATGGATGCAATTTCCTGAAGGCAACCAACGTGGGCGAGGTGGAACCTCTAGTTCTCACTGGGCGATTAATCAAATTTTTGAAAAGTACGACGATAATTACCGTTTTACATTAAATTTAGGGGTGATTAAAGGAGGTGAACTTCAGCTCTTGAATGATGGCAAGCTGAAACAAAAATTAGGTTATTTTATGGCTTTCAGTGCTTCAAAGAAACTCTCACCCACTTTGGCGCTTGAGGCTCAGCTTCATGGCTACCGTTCGGCTTTATCACAAACTAAATTAGATGATTTGGATGAGCTAACAGGTAATGGCGTTGTTGGAGTTCGTAAGCATTTTAAAGGCTTCGATCTATCCCTTTCAGGTATTATGGGCTTTTCTGAGCAGCCTGAGTTTGGTTCATCTCTTGATATACGGTATCATTGGTAATTTGTTTCTATGCGTGACTTAACTGAACTTAGTTCAGCAAAACTAAGACATTTTTTAGAGAAATATACTCGTCAAGCTCATGAGGCTGATACGGTAGAACAGGCTGATAAGGCAACTGATTATATAGATAAGCTGCAGGTGGAGTTAAAGCGTCGAGAGGAAGCGAAAGAAAATGTTAAGGGTATTGAACTTGATACCATCAAATCAATTATTGACAAAAAACAAAAGAGCCACGGTGGGATTAATCGAAGTGGTCGATTTTCTGTGATAAAAGCATCGAATAGTCCGCTTGATCAAAAAAAAGCTGGTAGCAAAAAGAAAAAATAGCTATTGAGCTAATTTTAAGAAATAGAGGCAGAAATTTTCAAGCATCACATGTAGATTATTCTGTTGGGCAATGACTTGGGTTTTTAGAGTCACAGGCATATTATCCAGTTGAATAGCAATTTTACCAACGATTTCGTTATTGGCTGATACTTTGATATTCGTTTGAGTTCTTGTCACATGAAGGGTAAATTCATTATACTTGATCATCTTAGAAAATTTACTCTTCTTTTTTATAAAGTACTCTAAGAAGCATCCTGAAGAGAGAGGAGTGATATGAAGCTCATGTCTTTGGCCTGAGGAATATAAATGAAAAATATGCTGGCTTGATTCAGAGCTATCATATCGGCTAAGATGTGATATGGATAGGTATTTAAGATCAATTGAGAATGCGAAATTTGCAGGCAGAGCTTTGAAGAAACTAGTTGGCTTTGAATTAGGGAATAGCTTACAGTGAAAAGCTCTAGACATTGAAGTTTTTCGTTGTCCCGGGATTGCAGTATCTAAGTAACCTAAGCTTTTGTTGTTTATCCAATAGCTTGAGTCGTCCAGAAAAGTTCCCTTATTACTAAATGAACAGTAGTAATCAGGGAAAGTATACAGTTGGAAATTATACATACGGAATGGACCACCTTCTCTTGTGATATGGAGGTGTTTATCTTTGTTGACTTCATAGAAGCTTGATGCCTTCTCTTCGTTATTTACTTTCCATGTCCACAATGAATTATACTTTTCTATTTCTAAGTAAACGGATCCACCACTCTTTTCTTCAGCAGTAAAAATCTCAGCAGAAGTTCTTGCTCCGTGCCAAGCTTTAACTGTTGATACTCCTCGAGCTCCTCCTACCTTGGTGTCGATGATGAATGATGGATTTTTATCAAGAGCTTGATCGTGGATAACCACAGAACTTTCTTCATCAAAGGCTTCTAGTTCAATATTCATCCGATAGCTATTAGGTAAGGTTGTGTTGAGCTTAATGCTTTTGAGCTTGTCTAAACTGAAATGGTCTGTAGACATACCTGAATAGCTCCATTCACCTTCTAGAAATTGCATGGCATTGAGCATCATCATTTGATCAAGTTTGGAACAATTTTTGTTCTTCAAAAAGTTGACATTGTCAAGAGTGCAACCTCCAACACTGCCAAGTTCTATATAGAAAGCTTCATTGCTTTTACAGAAAAAGGAATAAGTTTTTTCATTATTAAAAGATAGGTTTAGACAATTTAATCCCATGTCTTTATCTTGTTTTAGAGAGAGGAATAAGCTTTTCTTGCGAGCAAATCCAGGTACCAGACTATGGTATAAAATGTTATAGTCTTGATTGAAATCATCCTTGAATGCACTTTTCATTTCTTCAGGGATAGTTGAATTGATATTCTCTAAAGATTCGTTATTACTTAAAATAACGGAGTGCAAATTGTTATTCCATTTGAATAAGTTGATTTCATAAAGATGATCCATCGAAGTTAGTTTGAAGATGAATCGTGAGAATGATTTCTTATGTGTCGAGAAATCAAAACTGAATCTGCCTGAACTGTCCATATCATAGGTGAATGACATTCTGCTTAGCTTATCTACTTCTGGTAAGGAAGAAAATGATCTTGTGCCTTGCCAGTCTCCACCAAGGTTTGTGGGAGATAGATCCTTCATGGCTAGAAAGGATTGTTTTTTATTAATGTCTTTGATGGCTGGACTATCAAATAAGACACGGCCTTGACTATCACTATAGATGCCAGTTGACCCTTTCATAATATGGGAGGCATCACTTTCTATATTAATGGAGTTGTTAAGAGTCACGGATAGTTTTCCGCCCACGTAATTGACACTCATTTTGTACCAGATGCCACTGAAAATAGGTGCTGGGTATTTGGCTAAGGTGAATTTTTCATTATCGATATGCTTGACTATACTAAAACCATTTAATTGCCCTGTTGCAAGTGTAATTGCTATGAAATTATTACTCCCCTTGTAGTCCATAATAATACCGGCCTGTCCAGGCTGATCCATCTTTATGCGTGTGCTGAAATTGATGGCTGTGTTCAGTTTTTGTCGACAGAGCAGTGTCGATCTACCCGGGCTTTGTTGAATGACAACTGTGTGTCTTAAACTGGGTAGATATACTTGTTGCCAGTCTCCACCAATCCCTAGCCAGCCATTAGGTATGCTGGGGTTAGCGACGATATTCTTAGAGAATAAATCATTCGCTAGGTAAGTAATGGGGCTCATGATAAACTCATCTACTAAACATGCTTTCTCACCTTTGCCCCAAAAACCAAATTGAACTTTTTCACTTTGGAAGTTGAATTCACTTACAAAATGGTTATTGATAGATAAAGTGAAATTGTCATTGTTCCTTTCTAAGAGAAACTTGTGCCAATTTGAATTGAGAATGGCAAAGGATGACTGGAAAAGAGTCGTTTTCTGTTTTTTTTGAATCAGCTCTATTAGGCAAAAAGTATCTCTGTTCTCATCAGGGTATTTTGTTCCTTTTATGGAAAACTGTAAAATATCACCTGTGAATTTATTTTTCAGTTGAAAGCCACAGACTCCATCAAACTTAGGCATTTTCATGAAAAACTGCAATGAAGACTGAGGGACAAGATCTTTGTTTAGCCAGTAAACTTCTCCAATGGAGTCTTGGATAAGTAGACTTTGCATATCGCCGTGGTTGATATAATAGCCGGCCGCTTTCTCCCAAGCTTCTGATGATTTGCTGAAGCTTTCTTTAAAGGTGAGATCCTTGGCGAGAGTTAAATGTTGCAGAGAGAGTAATATTAAACAACAAGCGATGGTGAAGCGCACGATTGCCGAAATGGACATAATTATATTCATTGGCATGCTACTTTTTGAGTGAATACTTTTTTGTTGTAGGGTTGAATTTAAGGGGGACTTTCAATTGATTTAGAATATTTAGAATGAATTTTTGTTGATGAGCTTTGGACTTAGAATTTAATTTTTTCACTAAAGAGGGGGCACTTTTTTGTCCTAAACGCATAAATGATTTTTGAATTAATGGGTATGCATCGCTTCGATTTGAGGTGATCATATTCGCCAATATATAGCCGAGCCGCTTGGGATCAACTTCATAAATAAGATCAATAATCCCCTCTTTGACCTGAAGTGGATAAATCTGTGAGAGGGCATTTGTAAATTCTTCCATGGGGAGCTGATCTTGCTTTATGAAATAATTCCAGGCCGTTTTTTTAAGAGTAGAGCTGTCAGAAGCTAAATTGATCATATGAAACATACCCGAATCAATAATTTTACTGCTCATAATTGCTTTAGCGATGTATGTTCTTATTGAACTTTCATCCTCCTTTAAGTAGAGGTTAAGGATGGCAGAGCTTTTGGTCAAATTTAGCTGAAAAAAAGTTTTGACTGCAGCTAAACGTATATCTGAGACTTGATGATTAAAAGCTTGATAGATCACTTCTTGGCTTCTTTCCGAATCATGAGCGATGGACTTTATGAGTTCTAGTTGAATATCAGCATGGGAAACTTTTGTATAGATATCTAAGCAGCATAGATCAATGAATTTTTTGTTCTTTTTGATGATGGGCATAATAACTTTTCTAAGCTTGTAATCATCCTTAGACAGTACTTGAATAATGGAATTACGGTGGAATTTTAATTCCTCGTCCGGGATGATTTGTAAAATGGAGGCTATATATTTACTATCGGTACTTTCTTTAAGAAGCAGGGATATGAGTGGGGCAGACTTATTGCCCAGTTTGAGCAGAAATATTGTTGTTCTTTTGCGTTCTATTGATTTTAAGCTATTCAATAGTTGCAAGGCGCCAAGGTGTGCTTCGGGTAATTGAAAATCTAAGAGAATGCTGCATTTATCGTTTACGGATAATTTCTCATTAGCAACAATTGCAGGAATAGCTTCCGCTCCAAAAGTAAGAATGCTGCTGATGGCAATATCTTCATAACGGGAATTATTTGCAAAAGGCATGAGCACAGCTAATGCTTCCGATCCATTAATGGACTCTAATACTTTAATACATCTTGTTATGTATTTCTGAGAATTTTTATTATCTAAGACTTTTTTGACCCCTTTTACAGCTGGTTGCCCCAGATTCTCGAATGAATTAAAAATTCTATCATCAAAATGATTATCAAACTTCCCAACCATATCAGCAAGATTTTCGCACCAAGCTGAAAGATCATTATTGTTTTTCTGTGAAATATACCATTCCGCTTCTTCTCGAGTATATGTTTTGTCTTCTTCTTGGTTCCTTTGAGAAATCAAGGCAAGATCGATGCGGTTTTTTATGTTGCCTGAGGCTAGAGTACTAATTTCAGATAGGTACTCAGACTTAAGTGGCTCGCCAATTTCCATGAGACCAGATAATGCAATAGATTTTGCTTTTTGACTCACTGACTCATCTTTGAGAATATTAAGTAGAATATTATGACTTTCTTCATCGCCCATACTTAATGCTAAAGAGGCTCGATAAGCATATTCGTGTCCTTCTAGTATAAATGCTTTGTAAGGCTCGTATGTTTCTTTTGGGCACACAAGTTGCATTAGGTTGATTGAAATGCTAGCAATGTATGGATCGGAAGACTTGATGAGTGGTCTAACATAATCGGCGCCTTGATCACCAAACAGGCGTATGCTATTGATGAAATCAAGTTGTGTGGGGTTATCAAAAAACTGCTTTAGTAAAATGGGTATAACTCGTGGTTCTTTAATATTGACCAAGATAGTAATGGCGGCTTTGGCAATTTTAATAGATGAATCTTTGCCTAAAATGAGTAAAAATTCAATTTCATCATTATCGAGATTGCGTCCATCATTCAGGCTTTGAATATAAGTCATACGTACTTTTTCATCGGGCGAGGTGACCTGATCGTAAGCGTCTTGTAATTCAGCCATTTGTACTTCCTCTGATTCTTGCTGACCCACATCTCTTAAAATTTGATTCGCGGCTAGGCGAATAACAGGGTTTGGATCCATCATAGCTTTTCTTAATGCCATGACTGCCTGATCTCTTGGGAGCTTAGTCGCCTCCTTAAGTGTTCTCAGCTTACTTTCTAGGTCTGGTGCTTTCACTCCAGGAAGGTTTGTTTCGATATTGGTGGCTTTTACAGCAGCATCTTCAAAATTAAATAAATCACTCAGATCATCTGGTGAGCCTTTTTGATTATTTGCCATTAGCTCTGTTTGAGCTGTGCTTTTCACTGGTGTTCGCTTCGGCATGATGTTGTCAAGATTGCCATCTTCAGGGGAAGAAGTTGTAGAAGAATCGCTTTTATCTTGATTGTCAGTGTTCTGCTGATTATTATTAATAATCTGAATCCTTTTGGTGACATTATTAGCAGGCTTAGCCTCTATTGGCTTGGTCTCTAATGTATCACTATCAACAAATAGGAGGCTCAGAGTTACGATAAGAGCCAAAAAACCAATGGATATAGCCCCAATAATGACAGCTGTGTTATCTTTTTGGTGACTTTTATCTCTTTGAGATGGGTATACGGGAGTTCTGGGTGGACTGAAAGATGTGTTTGTTTTTGTTTTTTTGTAGGGGCGACTAGCACCTTCCTCTTTATGACGATAGCGATAAAAACGGTACTCTTCAGGTAATTGATGGATGAGATAGTCAATTGTACTGATGAGATCGGGACCATCATTAAAACGGTCTTTAGGTTTCTTGGCTAAGAGGCGCCTAAGCAATTCATCCAGCTGAGGAAGATTTGGGTATGTGTTTCTTACAGAAGGGATATCTTTTTCGAGATGATCCTTCCAAATATCTTGGACATTAAGATGAATATAGGGCGGGCTGCCAGTAAGAAGGTGATACAAGATAATACCCAGCTGGTAATAATCTGTCTGTTTTGTCGCTTCTTTGAATTGTATTTGTTCAGGTGTAACATTCTCAGGGCGTCTCGATATCAGATCGAGAATATAACCTTTTTCTTGTTGAAATAAGAGTAAATTACGAAGTTTTACTTGCCCTGAAGGGTGATGAATGACATTTGAAGGCCTCAGTTCTCCATGTATATGCCTTAAGCAATGCATGTAGTCCAAGCCTTTAGCTAGGTCTCTGGTGATTTCGAGTGCTTCAAGAGGGGATGTTGAGCCTAGATGTTCCATGACATCCAATAATCTGGTCGTTTCAGAAGCATCGATCACTAGATAAGAAACACTTCCTTGAATACTTGAACCGATATGATCCATAATATTAGGGTGCGATAATCTTTTTAAGGCTTCTGACCTTTTGCGAAATTCATAAATCAGCTTTGGATCAGGGCACTTCCTTAGCTCCAGGGCTTCTACAAAAACATTTTTGCCGCTTTCCTGGTGAATTCCATAAATAAGGTATTCCCATTTACCGGAATCAACAAGTTGCAGCAACTTAACATCTTTGATAGATTGGCTTAAAATTGCTAATTGTTCTTTTTCAGTCAAACAAAATAATATAATATGAATTTAGAGAATATTAATAATATTCTTTATTCTGCTACATCAAAAGCAAATGTACTAGTAGCTTTTTTATTAATAACATGATCTAGATATGGTACTTGACGTTGTATCTGGGCATTATTTTGCAAATTGATAATGTGTCTCATATAAAATCACTAAAAAAAGCTCATAATCCTGGCAGTCATATTGTTTGGGGCTGTTTTTCAGTCTTTTAGGTGCACTGTTCCTGTTTTTCGCTAGGTCTTAGGCTCCTGAAGCTACTCGGTGCTAGACTCGGTTTCTTCCGCATAGACTAATTTATCGCCAAATTCCCATTGCATATGATTCACAATATACTGCTTGGGGTCTTTAATTTCATGATTTTCAACCACACCCACGAGGTAATTTAAATAAGATTGTTGGTCATCATCTTGTGTTTCATTGCCAAAGACCGCTTGGTATTTATAGAGATCTTTAGGCCACTTGCGGTACTTGGCTCTATATTTAATGGCAGCCCAAGTGGGCTTTAAACCATTTTCATAAGCGTAACGTGCGTATTTATGGAAGAGTTTACGTTTCTTGGCTTCATCTGGTGGCAAGAGTTTAATTAAATCATCTAGCCTTTCTGTTTTTTGATTTTCTCCTTCACCAGGTTGGAAGGCATAGCCACACTGAGGGCACTCCATAATATTGAGCTCGATAAGATGATTGCAATTGGGGCAAGATTTCGTCATTTGCTTGCTTTCTGTCTCCATGGGATTATCCATTTCGATCTCGTCCAAACTCTGAACCATGCCGTGTCTTTCGGTATTATTGGCAAAGTCGATGACGATACAATCTTCTTTATTCGTCTCCTTGGAAGTTCTTAAACCACGCCCCACCATTTGATAATTTAAAGCCATGGATTGAGTTGGGCGAGCAAGTATAATGGCACTGATGGAGCGAATATCAAAACCTTCCGTCAAGACTCCCACACTTGATAATAGTTTAATCTCTCCGCGAGCAAGAGCTTGGTACTTATCACTTCTGGCCATGGGGTGGGTTGCTGCTTCAATATGAGCGGCTGCAATGCCGGACTGATTAAAAGCTAGTGCAATATTCTTGGCATGTTCAACGTTAATGGCAAAACAAATACATGTTCTGCCTAATGCTAGCTTCTTGTACTCCTCAACAACTCGTTTTATAACATCGGGAGTATTGCACAATACATCCAAGTCTTCAGTGACAAACTCACCTGCCATGGTCCGCACTGTTTTGAGATCGATCTCATTATCGTAGCCATAATAAATGGGCGGGACCAAAAAATTCATATCAATGAGCTTGGCGGGGACAGGAGCTTTAACGATATGGTCGTAATATTCGCTCAAGCCTTCTCTTTTCTTGGTCCGCCATGGAGTCGCGGTGATGCCAATGATAATACCATGGTGTGACTTAAGGATGCTTTTGCAGCTTTTGAAATAACTGGTTGTATGACACTCATCAATAAAAACGATATCGAGATTGTCTGGTGTGCCACGAGCATTGAGTGTTTGAATCGAGGCTACTTGTATATTTTTGCTGGCATCACTTTGCCATCCAGCTTTGATCACCCCGGCTTCTAACCCAAATCGCGAAAGAGTATCCATTGTTTGCTGAACCAATTCATTACGGTGCACAAGAAATAGAATCTTTCGATTTTTGCTATTTGCATCCTGGATAACTTTGGAAACAATAACAGTTTTGCCTGCTCCCGTGGGGGCATAAAGCAAAATTTTCTTGGCCCCATCACGAATGATTTTATATAAATTGCTAATAAGCTCTTTTTGATAAGGGTATAAATCCACCAGCGAGCTACTCTTTTTTGCGAGATTGGTAGTTATCGCTAAAACTCATTTGCCCTTCGCTAATGCCAAATTTTTCCTCTACACCTAATTGTGATAGTTTTGTTTCGGCTTGGTGGGGGGAATTTAAAATATCCTGGTAGATGAGGATTTTACGCTTGAGCTCGTCGCTTTTTTCATTAAGTGCTTCAATGCGGAAATATTTGACTCCAGCTTCAATAAACTCAGGAAGATAAAGTGCAGCAGATTGAGGGGTACCATTATACATGGTGTTGCGGCATTCTTTGTCTGGAAAGACGGGGTGGTCAATGCCTTTTTCATCACGGAGTTCAATCTTTTTTTGCCGGCAAGGGATGCCACAATTGCTTATGTCTGATCCATCAGAAAGAAAGCGAGCATAGACACAATATTCCATATGAAATGATGGCATATACTGATGAATCGTAATTTCGTAGCGCTGTGCTTGGCTGGCGCTTAAAAGTGAAAATAGTTGCACTTTGTTTAAGTCGTATGAAGGGCATAGCCTATCTATTCCCTTAGTG
Organism: Planctomycetota bacterium; assembly: GCA_015231345.1. GTDB lineage: Bacteria > Planctomycetota > JADGBV01 > JADGBV01 > JADGBV01 > JADGBV01. The sequence goes on along the minus strand of JADGBV010000012.1, from coordinate 5,711 downwards.
AGAAAATAGTCACCACTTAAAGCATTGCTAATATTAAGACTAAAATCACCTATCAACTGACATTCATGAGCGATAGTGGAACTTTGCAGGACCTGCAATGCGCCTAAATTACGGATAAGAATGCAATCTGGTTTATGCTTAATAATATCTTTAAGGAACCTATGCTGTTCGGGTTTCATCATGCGAAGAGTGCAAATCCCCGTCGCCAGTCCTAGCTGCTTGAGTTTCTCAAGTGAAGGGCCATAAGGAACACCGTGGGGGAAATCAAGGTAGACGCAAGAAATATTGTTTAAACCTGCAAGGGCATCGATCTGCTCAGGATCTCGTAATAGTAAGGTTAAGCTGGGGCACTGCTTGAGAGGCAATGAGCTTTTTTCGTCATCTGGGCCTGCTTTTTGCAGGGTGCTTTCGATGAGCTTTTGCGCTTGTTCGGAGAAAAGTATTGGTTGAGCTTTATGAGTGCGAAGCCTAGTTAATTTATCAACGAGGCTACGCCTGAGTTCTCGAATGACTTTGTGGTGAATGTAAAGATTGTCCTGAAGGTCTATCTGACACTCCGCTAAAGAGTAAGGGCTCCCGCCTAAAGCAGAAAGTTCATTTTGTAATTTATGAGTGCTAATAGGAGCTTTCATAGCTTGATCAAGTTTCTCCATGCTTTCAGCAAAAACTTCATTGCCCCATGCGTCGCTTAACTTGATTTGTAATGTCTCATTTTTGTGAGCTTTGACAGACATAAAAATAGGGGTTTTTTTGTGCTCGTTTTTATCCTTCCAGCTTCTTTGCAAAGTTTTATCCAGGGCGGGGGAGCGGTTAAGGTAGACAACTGAACCTTTCCTAAGTCCTTTAAGTGAAAAGTCCTTGGCGAATTCGATTTCGTAGTTTTGCTTGCAATGCTTCAACTGATATACTTTTCCACCATTAATAAAGCGGCCCTCTTGGCTGCAAATATATAAGCTATCTCCAGTGCTAAGAGGGTAGTTGGACTCTATGAGTAGGGTGGGGAACTTTCTTTTTCCGAGCACTTGTATGATACGGCCAATAAGTAAACCTTTATGATTGCTTGTTTGTCCTTGGACGAGTGTTTGATGGTTCGTTCCCTCTAACCAGCCTGTATGTAAACCCCGGGAGAAAGATACTTCTAAATCCTGAGTGTTTGGCTGAACCTTTTTGCCTTCTAAGGCTTGTTGTATCGCTTGAGAGTATGCTTTTACGGTACTCGCAACATACTCAGGCTCTTTGTAGCGCCCTTCAATTTTTAAAGAGTGCACTCCGGTGTTAATGAGCTCAGCTATTTTAGGCAATATACATAAATCGAGTGGACTCAGTGGGAATGGGGCATTTTGATTTGGCGTAACTTTGCCATCAACCATGACCTCATAAGGCATTCGGCAGCTTTGAGCGCATTGCCCCCGGTTTGCAGATCGTCCGCCCATTCTTTCCGAGGTGAGGCATTGGCCAGAGTAAGCCACACATAAAGCCCCGTGGACAAAAACTTCAACTTCTTCTGGGCGAGTTTTAGTCGTTGTTGCAATTTCCTCTAAGGACATTTCCCGGGCTAAAATGAATCGAGAGATATCTAAATCACTCAAGTACTCCATTCCTTCTGGGCCACTGACAGACATTTGTGTGCTTGCATGGACCTGCTGTTTAGGGTTTAAAGTTTTGATGATTCGCAATAAGCCAATATCTTGAATAATGAAAGCATCTGGGTTGAGTACCATGACAGTTTGCAGCCCTTCGAGTAAGGGCGGCCATTCATTTTGAAAGATAAGGATATTTAAGGCGATATAGACTTTGACATCATGATGGTGACTGAGCTCTATAAGATCTGCTAACTCATCGTAGTCAAAATCATAGGTGCGTGCTCTTGCATTAAAACCAGGCATGCCAACATAAAGGGCATGGGCGCCATTATGAATAGCTGCAAGTGCCATATCCCTATTACCCACTGGAGCGAGTATTTCAGGTGATTTGCTGGCCTGAGTTTGAGGAGTCATAGGGCTCCCATCTTGAAACTAGCCTCTACGTGTTTAATAATCATAACATGTAGAGGCCGTAGCCATTAGCTAGGAGACTCTTTTTCTGGATTGATGGGTTTAATGAATTTTCCCGACTTTAATTCTCTATTGGAGAGTTTTAGTCCTCCAGCTTTGAGGCCTCTAATGGGGAAATCACTAATGGCAAAACTTTGTTTCGTCAGTCTGGTGCGTTCTTTTGGTTTGTACTCAAGACTAATATCCTTTTCTTCACCGTATTGAAAAGAGACAACATTACAATCGGGAGGTAGTAATTCATAAACTTTATTCAGAATGAATTTTTCGATGGTGCAGCGTTTTATGTAAGGAATGTTTGTTTTCTTATGCTTGTAAATCATATTAAAAACAAGGTCTTTTTCAATAAACCCACAGTAGAGTAGTCCTTTGCCTACAAAGATTTTCTCGGGAGCATCAATAACTGAGTAAGAAGCATCTTTTTTGATCACAAGAACTCGGTCGTAGGGAGAAATATCAACAATTAAATCTCCTGTACACTTATAACCCAAGTAACCTGTTTTCTTATCATAGCGAAGTTTTAGGTCTCGTTTGGCGACTTCTCGAACATCGACTTTGCTGATGGATACAATTTCAGTTTTCCGCTTATAGTTGTCTTTTTGTTCTTCAATAAGATTGCTGATATAAGCAATTGTGAATTCCGTGATTTCTGCAAGAGATTTCTTGATTTCTCTTAAACGGCTGCGTATCTCACGCATTTCCTTTTTAGCTTTATTGATATCGTAAAGAGAAATACGCCTGATGGGGATGCGCAATAAAGTTTCAATATCTTCATCTGTGACTTCTCTTTTAATTTCTTTTTGAAATGGTTTTAAGCCATTATAGACTGCTTCTTTAACAGCTTTGCTTGTTTTCATCTCTTCTATTTTTTTATAGATGCGGTTTTCAATGAAGATTTGCTCTAGGGTTTTACTGTGCAGTCTGTCTTGAAGTTTCCCCGCTTCTACATCAAGCTCGGCCTTGAGAATCGTCACTAGCCTGTTCGTATTGTGCTTTAAAACTTCTGAAGCAGTGAGTTGAATGGGCTTATTGTCTTTGATAACAGTGATATTCGAACTAATAGAGACTTCACAATCTGTAAAGGCGTATAGCGCATCAATAACATCTTCACTTCTCACGCCACGCATGAGTTTTATTTCAATTTCAACATGCTCAGCTGTGTAGTCGTTAATGCTAGAAATCTTAATTTTTCCTTTTTTGGCAGCAGACTCAATGGAGTCCATTAAGGCCTCGGTGGTCATGCCAAAAGGGATTTCGCGAATGACGACTTTCTTGGGGTCGCTAGCATCAATTTTGGCTCGTGATAAAACTTTGCCTTTGCCATCGTCGTAATCACTAGCATCGATGTAACCTCCGGCAGGAAAGTCTGGAATGAGTTCAAACTTTTTATCTTTAAGATAGAGAATTTGAGCTTTCAGCAATTCGATAAGGTTATGAGGGAGGATTTTTGTGGCCATGCCCACGGCAATCCCTTCAGTTCCTTGGGCCAGTAAAACTGGAATTTTGGCGGGAAAAACTACAGGTTCTTTATTTCTGCCGTCATAAGAATCTACGAACTCAGTGACTTCAGGGTTATAGAGTATGCTTTTTCCTAGTTTAGAGCTGCGGCATTCGATGTACCTAGCAGCTGAGGCCGGGTCTCCAGTATAAATATTACCATAGTTACCTTGTTTGTCGATAAAGATTTCCTTATTTGCAATCACAACTAAGGCTGAATAAATTGACGCATCACCGTGAGGGTGATATTTCATTGAATGGCCCACCACATTGGCAACCTTATGGAACTTGCCATCATCCAACTCAAATAAAGAGTGCATGATACGTCGTTGTACCGGTTTTAAGCCATCATCAATATGAGGAATGGCGCGGTCTTTTATAACGTAGGAGGCGTATTCTAAAAAGTTAAGATCGTAGAGTTCTTCGATAGAATTCATTAAACCAAGTTCTCCATAATATATTCTTTGCGGGATGGTGTATTTTTACCCATATAAAACTCTAAGGTCTCATGCATTTCATGAACAGAATGCATGCCCACTTTTACAATTTTCATGTCGTCACCAATAAATTGACCGAACTCCTTAGGTGATATCTCTCCAAGTCCTTTGAAGCGAGTGATTTCAGGGTTTCTGATTTTCTTTAAAGCTCGTTCTTTCTCTTTATCACTGTAGCAATAAATGGTTTCGCTTTTATTGCGCACACGAAATATGGGAGTTTCTAAAATATACACATGCCCAGACAAAATAAGATCTTCAAAGTAATTGAGCATAAAAGTGAGGAGGAGGTTTCTGATATGGAAACCGTCCACATCGGCATCGGTAGCAATGATGATTTTATTAAAACGTAGATTTTCAATATCTTCTTCAATGCCAAGAGCCATCATAAGGTAATAGAGCTCTTCATTTTTATAAATGGCAGCTTTGTTCTTGCCATAGACATTTTGAGGTTTTCCTTTTAAGGTAAAAATAGACTGCGTATTAACATCACGGCAAGATACGATTGAACCTGCGGCAGATTGTCCCTCTGTAATGAAGATCATGGACTCTTCACCAAATTTTTTATCTCCCTTATGGTACTTACAATCTTTAAGTTTAGGGATTTTAATGGAGATCTTTTTGGCGTTTTCTTTTGCCTCTTTCTTAACTGTATTGAGTTCCTTACGCAGAGATTCATTTTGAGCAATTTTATTCTCTATGCATTTGGCTGAATTTTTATTTTTATGAAGAAAATCCACCACAGCTTCTTTTACTTCGGATACAATCCAACCCCTCACATCTGTGTTGCCTAATTTGTTTTTGGTTTGAGATTCAAAAACAGGATTTTTGAGTTTAACCGCAACAGTTCCAATAATACCTTCACGTATGTCAATGCCGTTAAAACTTTTCTTAAAATATTCATTCACCCCTTTTAAGATGCCTTCTCTAAATGCACTCAAGTGGGTGCCGCCATCGTTAGTGAATTGACCATTCACAAATGAAAAATAGCTTTCGCCATAGTTATTTGTGTGTGTAAAAGAAAATTCTAAGTATTGCGACTTGCTATAAGCCGGTTCATAAATACCTTCATTGCCGACTTCATTACTAAGAAAGTCGAGTAAGCCTTTTTTTGTTTCGAATTTTTGCCCATTATAATTAAGCACAAGACCGCTATTAAGGCAAGCGTAATTCCACATTCTCCTTTCAATATATTCGCTATTAAAATCATATTGGTCGAAGATTCCTTCGTCGGGAATAAATTCTACATAAGTGCCATTTTCTTCATTGCATTTGCCTTTATTTTGCTTTAGAAGAGTTCCTTTAGAAAAAGTGGCCTGTGCATACTTTCCGTCACGCACAGCTTTGACCATAAAGTGAGAGGATAAAGCGTTAACCGCTTTTGTACCAACACCATTTAGACCCACACTAAATTGAAAAACATCATCGCTATATTTGGCTCCTGTGTTGATCACAGAAACACATTCAACAATTTTTCCAAGAGGGATGCCTCGACCAAAATCTCGAATCACAACCTTAGAATCTTCCCCTACGGCCACGTCAATTTTATTGCCATGACCCATAATAAATTCATCAATGCTATTATCGATGACTTCCTTGAGCAAAATGTAAATGCCATCTTCAGGGTCAGAACCTGTTCCAAGACGGCCAATATACATCCCCGTCCTCA
>JADGBV010000129.1 GCA_015231345.1 Planctomycetota bacterium | reverse complement strand
TGTGGGTTGACTATAACTTAATGAGTTCCATCCCTGGACTTTTTGTTCTTGGTGAAGCTAACTTCTCTGACCACGGAGCTAACCGTTTGGGTGCAAGTGCACTTATGCAGGGACTTGCTGATGGCTATTTTGTCATTCCTTACACAATCGGAGGCTACTTAGCTGGCAATAAACTAGATGCTGTCTCAACTGAAAGTTCAGAGTTTAGCGACTCAGAAAAAGAAATGTCTGAGAAAACAGATAAACTTCTAAGCATTAAAGGTAAGAAAACTGTCGATGATTTCCACAAAGAACTTGGTAAAGTCATGTGGGAAAAATGTGGCATGGCTCGTAGTGCTGAAGGCTTAAAAGAAGCTCTTAAAAGAATCCCTGAAATTAGAGAGGAATTCTGGGAGAATGTTACGGTTTCTGGATCTAAAGGTGAATTTAACCAGACACTGGAAAAAGCTATGAGAGTAGCGGACTTCTTAGAATTTGGTGAATTGATGGTGACTGATGCTTTGGATCGTGAAGAAAGTTGCGGTGGTCACTTTAGATCGGAACACCAATCAGAAGAAGGCGAGGCTCTTCGACATGATGATAAATTTTGTCACGTTTCAGCCTGGGAGTTCCAAGGCGTCGGAAGTAAACCAGATTTTCATAAAGAAGAGCTGACTTTTGATAATGTGAAGCTTGCCACAAGGAGTTACAAGTGAGCGAAGAAACAATCAATCTTACCCTAAAAGTGTGGAGGCAAAAAGATGCTTCCAGTAAAGGTCACTTCCAAACCTACAAAGCAGATAATATATCTGTGGAAATGTCGTTCCTGGAATTGATTGATGTCGTCAACGAAGATCTGCTTCGTAATGGTGACGATCCAATTGCATTTGACCATGATTGCCGCGAAGGTATTTGTGGGATGTGTAGTCTTGTGATTAATGGTATTCCTCATGGAAAAGACCAAGCCATCACAACATGTCAACTTCACATGCGTCGTTTCAGTAATGGTGAAACCATTGTTATTGAGCCTTGGCGTGCATCTGCTTTTCCTGTAATTAAAGACCTGGCTACTGATCGAAGTGCCTTTGACCGTATTATTGAAGCCGGTGGATATGTTTCTATTAGTGCAGGTAACCCTCAGGATGCTAATAGTTTACCTATTTCAAAAGAGAATTCAGATAAAGCCTTTGATGCTGCTGCCTGTATCGGTTGTGGAGCGTGTGTTGCTTCTTGCAAAAATGCTTCAGCCATGCTATTTGTTTCAGCCAAGGTTTCTCAGTTAGCTCTTCTTCCACAAGGAGAACCTGAAAGAAATCGACGTGCTCTTAAAATGGTTCAACAGATGGATAGTGAAGGTTTTGGTAACTGCACAAACTTAAAAGAATGTGAAGCTGCTTGCCCAAAAGAAATATCTGTGGAAAATATTGCTCGCTTGAACCGTGAGTATTTAAGAGCCAGTTTAGTCTCAACTGTAGAATAGACTATAATTATTGGCTAAAAAACAGGCGATCCCACCGGATCGATTTCGCAACTTTTCCATAGTTGCTCATATCGATCACGGTAAGTCGACCCTCGCAGACAGAATTATGCAACTGACGGGGTGTGTAGAGGAACGTGATCTCAGCGAGCAGATGCTTGACTCGATGGATATCGAGAGAGAACGAGGCATTACCATTAAGTCTCGTGCCGTTCGTGCGACATATAAGTATGACGATGAGCTCTACCGTATTAATCTTATCGATACTCCAGGTCACGTAGATTTTACTTATGAAGTCTCGCGTTCTTTAAATGCATGTGATGGTGCCATTTTGCTCGTCGATGCCACTCAAGGAGTTGAAGCGCAAACCTTATCGAATGCTTATATGGCTATCGATGCCGGCCTGGAAATTATTCCAGTATTGAATAAAGTTGACCTCCCTCATTCCGACCCAGAAGCGGCCACAAAAGAAATCGAAGAGAGTTTTGGTTTTACGGCTAGTGAAATTATTACGGTGAGCGCAAAAACAGGGGAAGGGGTTAATGACTTAATGGATGCTATTATCGAACGCTTTCCTGCCCCAAGCTTAGAAAGTACGGACAAGCTAAAAGGGCTTCTTTTTGATGCTGAATATAACGATTACCGTGGTGTTATTAGTTATGTTAAAATTGTTTCTGGTGTGATGAAACGCAAACAGGACCTGCAAATGTTAGGTTCTGATATGAGGTTTGAAGTCACAGAAGTCGGTGCTTTCACTCCAGAGATGACTCCTGTAGATGAGCTTGGCCCAGGTGATGTGGGTTATATGATTTCAAATATCAAGGAACTGGACTCCATTCGTATTGGTGATACTGCGGCTTATTATGGCGTAGATACAGAGCCATTGCCTGGTTACCAAGAGCCACAGAAAATGGTTTACTGCTCGCTTTACCCTGCTAATAATGTTGAATTTGAATCACTTAAAAAAGGTTTAGAGCGATTGCACCTAAATGATTCATCTTTTTCATTCCAAATGGAATGTTCCAGTGCTTTATCATTTGGCTTTCGCTGTGGCTTTATGGGTATGCTTCATATGGATGTCATTAGAGAGCGTATCGAAAGAGAAAGTGATTTGGCCATTATTCAAACAGCTCCCCATGTAACTTACGAGTTACTCATGCATAGTGGAGAGGTTATCACCATTGAGACCCCTTCAGATTTACCAGACTTAGGTGAAGTTGAAGAAATACGTGAGCCTATTGTTTTATGTAATATCATCACTCCCTCAGAGTATATCGGTGCTGTGATGACCTTGGCTGAGGAGCGCAGAGGGTCATATATAAAAACTCAATACATGACACAAAAAAGGGTCATTATAGAATACAAAATGCCTTTTAATGAAGTTGTCTTTGACTTTTTCGACCGCCTTAAGTCATCTACGAAAGGTTATGCGACCTTAGATTATCAGCTTACGGGTTATGAGAAAAGTGACTTAGTGAAAATGGATATTTTAGTGAACGGTGAGAGTGTTGATGCGCTCAGTTGCATGATGCACCGTACTCAAGCAGCTTATCGTGGTCGAGCCATCATTAAGAAACTCAAAACAAAAATTCCGCGTCATCAATTTCAAATCCCCATACAAGCTAGTATTGGCGCACGCATTGTGGCACGTGAAAATATTTCTGCTTTACGTAAAGATGTGACAGCCAAATGTTATGGTGGTGACATCTCAAGGAAAAGAAAATTATTAGAGAAACAGAAAGAAGGGAAGAAGAAAATGAAGAATATTGGCAATGTCAGTGTTCCTCAAGAAGCTTTTCTTTCTGTTCTTGACTTACAAGCTGAATAGTCAAAGAATTGCCGTGAGCCAGTTCCAAGACTACTGTTCGATGACGGCATTTGCTTCGCGTGATGTCATGGTGGCAGAGGAAAAAGTAAAGATCAGTATAAAGTCAGTCAATCATAAAGTTTTAAAACTGCAGATTCGTCACCCAGGTTCTGGTTCTTTTGAAGAAGAGCTACGTAAAACGATTGTCTCTAAGCTGAATCGTGGTACAGTATACCTGAGTGTGGAAGTAGAAGAGGGCGACGCTGTGGATAAAGGCTACTTAAGTTGGCTCGAGCACTGCCAAAAAGAGAATTTACCCCAACCAAGTTGGGGGGATTATTTTGCGCGCATGCAAGTCGCGCCAGGTTTGATGGTCGATTTTGATAAACACCAAGAGGACATTAAAGGTTCTCTGATGGAAGTCTTAGAAGATTTTAAGTTAAGCGCCTTATCTGAGGGCAAAAGGTTGCTGGAATTTGTTGATTCTTATTTAAATCAACTCATTTCAAGTTTAGCTTTAATCAAAGAAAAAATCCCAGAGATTCATGAGCAAAAAATAAATGCTTATAAAAAGAGAACGGCGCAACTAGTTCATGAACTGGATAGTGAATTAAAAGACGATCTGCTGAAAGAATGTGGGCTGCTTCTAGAGAAGCTTGATGTTCAAGAAGAAATTGATCGCTTGAGCACGCACTTTGATCATTTTAAGCAGTCTCTTTATCAAGAGCACAAAGGCGGGAAATATTTGGATTTTCTTTGTCAGGAAATTGGTCGAGAAATTAACACATTAAGCAATAAAAGTCAATCGGCTTATGTCAGTGAAGTTTGCGTTGGTATGAAAGCTGAATTAGAAAAAATCAGAGAACAGGTACAGAACCTTGCCTAACCCAGAAGAAAATACAGACGAGTCGAAAACTCAAGAGTCGAATCCTCAAGAGGTTAGTGCTTCAGAAGCCAATGCTCCAGAGTCGCACCCTCAAGAGGCCAAGACTGAAGAATCGAATCCACAGCCCCTCCAAGCTCTAACTTTTTGTGAGGAGCGGGGAGCTTTTTTACGAGAGCACCTTAACCGGCAAAAAGAAATTCACGTTGTCGGCTTAGGTCTATTTGGTGGTAATTTAAGCCTTATCCAGTATTTAGCTGCAAAGGGCAAGCGCATCATCTTATGGGAGAAAAAGGGCCCTCAGGACCTATCTGCGTCTTGGACTAAGCTCTCCTCTTACCACGACCAGATAACTTGCCATTGGGAGTGTGAGGCAATGAATCTCCCCAAAAATGAACTGATATTCTTAAGCCCTGCTGTCCCCCCATCCAGTGAAGCCTTGGTGGGTATTGACTCTAAGAATATATCCAGTGAAATTGAAATTTCCATGTTGCTTCTGGCTAAAGGACACAGCAGAGCCCACTTTGTGACTGGTTCCGTCGGCAAAAGCACATGTGCCACTTTATGGGCACGGGCACTTGGTGTTGATGTGTTTGGGAATATAGGCAAGTCCCTATTGGACACCATGAAGCCTGAGCAACGCAAACTGCCCAAAGAGTGTATTGTTGAGATTTCAAGTTTTCAGCTGCACTATTTAAAGTGGGCTAAAGTGACTCCTAGTTCTTTTTTGCTGACTCCAGTGAGCGATCATCACGGCGATTGGCATGGTGGTGTTGAGGCTTATCAGGCTATAAAATACGACGCTGTTAAGGCTTGGCGTGAGCAAGGCATTCCAGGGTTTATAACAGAAAAAGATCAAGCCTTAAGTGAAGGTGAAGATGATATTATTATTCCCGCAGAGTGCATGCTGCTAGGCGGTCATAATTTAGAGAATGCCAATGCCGTTCGAGAAGTATGCAAAAGAATAGAGCGATGGAGTCCAACAGCCAGACAAGCGATTTGTTCTTTTCCAGGCTTAGAGCATCGTTTGGAAGTCTGCAGTAATGACGCGTTTGATCGTCGTTATATTAACGACTCTAAGGCCACCAGTCCAGGCGCTGTTATTGAAGCTTTAAAAAGTATTAGAACTCCCTGTGCGCTTATTTTACAAGGGCAGTGCCAGGCTATTGACTATATTCCATTATTACGTTTTGCCCAAGAAAAGAATTCGCAGATTTTTCTAGTGGGTGGGATGCAAAAGCTGCATGGTTTAATTGAATCAGATAAAGGTTTTATGACTTGCTATGAAGACTTGGCTTCTCTCTTTGAGGACTTTTACCCAACGGCTTCAGGAGATATCTTATTTAGTCCCGGCGCCCCAAGTTATGATCAGTATAATAATTATGAAGAAAGGGGTGATCATTTTAAAGCTTTGGTGCAAGACTTTTTGGGTGAAGCGCCGGAACTCTAAGTGAAAGTAAAGCGCCTGATTTATTCTAGAATGATCAATGAAAACAAGGCGCCCAGATTTATTTTAGGATAATCAATGTGCTTGAGAGATGCAGCTTAATTTTTGCCCCTAGGCTGAGTCTGCTATGTGGCTTATTCTAACATTACTGAGCGCCTGCTTTTTAGGCTTTTACGATGTCTTAAAGAAAGTTGCGACACGTGATAATGCTGTGTTGCCTACTTTATGGCTCACAACAATTGCGGGTTTTATGCTGATGGCTTCATTGATGCTTGGTAGCCTCATCTTTCCTAGTTTCATGACTCGCCACGGTATTGCTTTTCAAGCTTTGAGCCTGCAATTCCATGGATTGATTTTCATTAAGTCACTCATTGTCGCTTCATCATGGATACTTTCTTTTTTTGCCATTAAACATTTACCTTTATCTATCGTAGGTCCTATTCGGGCTACATCGCCACTATGGACTTTGCTAGGGGCTTTACTACTCTATTCAGAACGGCCCAATACGTTGCAATGGCTTGGACTTATTATCGCATTTGCATCCTATTATTCATTTGCTCTTCTAAGCCGAAAAGAAGGCTTCTCTATTCGCAACAATATTTGGCTGTGGGCTGTTATTGCTGCCACTTTAATCAGTGCTTGCAGTGGCTTGTACGATAAGTGCTTGTTGCAGAGCTATGCCTTGCCTCCTCTGACATTACAAGCCTGGTTTTCATTTTATATGGTGTTGATTCTAGGCTTAGCTGTGGCTTTGTTTTGGTGGCCTAAACGAAAAAAGAACACTCCTTTCAAGTGGCGTTGGAGTAGTTTGGGGGTAGGAATATTACTTATTCTTGCCGATTTTGTTTATTTCCGCGCAGTAGCTGACCCCGAAGCTTTAATCTCTGTGATTTCAGCATTGAGACGCTGCAGTGTGTTGATTTCTTTCTCTATGGGCTTTATTCTTTATAAAGAAAAAAACTTAGGGCCTAAATCACTCGCCCTAGTAGGTGTTTTGCTTGGGGTCTTTTTGATTTTATTGTCTTGAATTAAGGCAAGCTGTCTAGCTTCTCAGCTAAGCTTTCAGCTTCAAAAGGCTTAATAATGTAATCGTGAGCATTGTTGTCCATGGCTTCCATGATTTGATCCATATCACTTTGGGCAGTCATCATAATAACCGGCGTTTCGACTTCCTGCTTGCCAAGTTCTATTAAGGTTTCTAGACCGCTGAGACCTGGCATATTCCAGTCCATCAAAATCACATCGACCTGCAAGGAGGTGATTTGCTCTAAACATTCATTACCTGAATCTAAACTGATGCTCTCATGACCAAGCTTCTCAAGCATGCGCACGAGGTTTTTTTTGAAAAAGCTGGAGTCATCAACAATTAGAATTTTCATAAGGAATAGGTCGAGTTAAGGTGTTGTTAAAGTCTCAGTTACATTTAAAGAAAGCTCATGACGAACTAAATTATATCCATCAGAAACTTGCAGGGCAACGAGGTGAGTGTCCACTGCAAGGCCTGTCCAGACCAAAAACCCTGATGCTGAGTCAATGCCTACTCCAGAAGGTGCAGAAAGAATAGAATAGCTAATCTCATCATCATTGGCATCAGAAGCGATGACTTGGTGGTTGCCAGAGCTAAGGACATTACCTGAGAGGGTGCTTGATACGACAGGCGCATCATTAATGACATTCAAAATGTAGCTATGATTCGTTGTGTCTTGAAGGTCACTGACTGCAATTGTAATATCATGTGTTCCGTAAACTTCAGCAGGCCAATTCACAAGGCCTGTATCACTCACGCTCATGCCCGTAGGGCCTTGGCTAAGAGTGTAAACAGGTGTGTCGTTATTGGCATCTGTGCTTTCTATTTGGTAAAGATAATTTCCCCCCATGGAAATGGACGTATTTGCAGTGCTAGTAATGACAGGCGCTGAATTATTCTCCCAGCCGAAGACAACTTCTAGTTTGGCATCAAGGGCAAAGTTTTCTATTTCAATATGATTAATGAAGATCGTATTGGTATAGACTTTTTGCGTGTCTGAACTAAAGCGTGCTTCGTAATAGGCGCCACTTTCAGATAAAGAGAGGCCTTTGTAGGCATGAAAAGAAATAAAATCATTATCAACTGCCGGGATAAGTTTTAGATTAACAGGGCCGGATCCCGTTAAGGTGATGGGTGTGATGTTTTGTCGGTTATCTGCATTATCAACAGTTGTTGAATTGCCCGTATTAAAAATCATTTTTTCCTGGCTATGTGCTGTGGCAACCACCTGGCCTCGCCCGGTAACATCGATATAAAGGATATTGATGCTCTGCTCACCATTTTCTACAGCGAGGATTTCATCTTTCCACCGGGATTTAAGTTGAGGCTGGTCTGCTAAAGTGCTGAGCCAGTGCTTCTCATTGTTCTCTTCATTCTCCCAAGCAATCGATTTTGCTAAAGCGGTGATTTTGGAGCTTTCCCAATTAGTTTCTCCGAGGTTGATGCTCAGTTCTTGAGTCTCAGAGCTATCCTCGGGCCAGTACAAATTTTCCATATAAAGTGAACCACTCTGAGCAGTTAGGACATAAGGAGGTGTCTGAGAACCTGGTATTGCGCCAGTGTAGATGTTTTTGGCTTCAGAATTGCTGTTACTTAAAGGAAGTTCTGAGCCATCAGAAAAGAGAATCTTAACAGTGAGGACTTCAGATTTCTGTGAGCCACTCTTGCTCAGTTGAGTCATAGAAAAATCGACATGAGACTCAACAGCTATAGATGCCTCGACACTCGTATCTAGGTCGATGTTTGTGGCATTTTCAGCGCCTTCTTGACCTCCAGAACTCCCCCCGCATGCCAGAGCTATAAATGTGGCAAATAAAAATAGGGCTAAGGAGGAAAATGGCATGTTCATCTTGGGCAGCAATAGGAGCTTGGTGCCGAGTGTACTCCATGGGAGAAAAAATCAATTCTATTGACATTCTCATGGAGAGCTTTAACATTTCATTGGTTTTATTAAGGATGGAAGTTGAAATTATCAGTAGTAATCCCCTGTTATAATGAAGTAAATACAATTCGAGAGATTATTCAGCAGGTAAAAGCTGCTCCTGTTGAAGATATGGAGATCGTCGTTGTTGATGATTTCTCCACTGATGGCACCCGGGAGATCCTTAAAGAAGAAATTCGCCCCCTTGTGGACAAACTTTTATTTCATGAAGTAAACAAGGGCAAAGGCGCAGCTTTACGCACTGGTTTTCGCGAAGTTTCTGGGGATATGGTGATTGTTCAAGACGCGGATATGGAATATGACCCTCAAGAATACCCAGTGCTTATGGATCCTATTCTTAAGGGAAAAGCTGATGTGGTTTTTGGCTCACGTTTTTATGGTGGAGCTCCTCATCGAGTGGTTTATTTTTGGCATATGGTTGGCAATAAATTATTGACTTTGCTTTCTAATATGATGACTAATTTAAATTTAACGGATATGGAAACCTGCTATAAACTTTTTCGTCGTAATATTATTCAAAATATTGAAATCGAGGAGGACCGTTTTGGCTTTGAGCCTGAAATAACCGCTAAAATTGCTAAGCAGAAGTGTCGTATTTATGAAGTGGGAATATCATATCATGGACGGACTTATGATGAAGGGAAAAAAATAGGCTGGCGAGATGGCGTAAGAGCTATCGTCTCCATAATTAAATATAATT
>JADGBV010000128.1 GCA_015231345.1 Planctomycetota bacterium | reverse complement strand
GTTTTATCATGGCTTCTCCTCTCAACCGTTTTGGTAAGTTGATCTATAGCCGCTGGCACGATACTCTGATTCGCAAGGAAATGCCCACGAGACTTCCGGGAGATGAAGTCATCGACACATCGGGTGCTAAAATCTTAGTCTTTGGAATGGGCCGGGTGGGCACGGCGGCCTACGATTTTCTAGTCCAAAGGATAGAAGAGGGGGTTATTGGCATTGAGCGTAACGATCAATTGGTTCAAGAGCATTGTTCGAAAGGCCGTCGAATTATCGTGGGGGATGCTACGGATATGGATTTCTGGCAACGTAAACAAACCAGTGATCAATTACGCTTGGTGTTATTGACATTTCCCGACCATCAATCAAACCGCTTCGTTGCTAAAACCATAAGGGAAATGGGTATATCTGCTCATTTGGCCTCCATTGCCACATACGATGATCAGGTGGATTCCTTACAGAAAGCAGGTATTGACCGGGTTTATAATTTTTATTCTGAAGCGGGAGTGGGTTTTGCCGAACACGTCTGGGAGGCAATAGGGTGCAATTCGGGGAACTTGGAATGTCCCTTCGAATTCAAGAAAAATAGCTGATTCAAAAAACTGGGGCACCATTCTTGAAAATAGTGATAATTCTTCATGAATGGCTTTTAATCATGACAATATCAGTAAACTTTATATATCGTTATATATTTGGAGGAATCATGAGCTCAATCAAAGGAACAGAAACTGAAAAGAATCTACTGAAATCTTTTGCAGGTGAATCACAAGCTCGCAACCGTTATACTTTTTTTGCAGGACAAGCCAAAAAGGAAGGCTTCGTGCAAATCGCTAATGTTTTTGAGGAAACAGCTAATCAAGAGAAGGAACACGCTAAGCGCTTTTTTAAATTTCTTGAAGGTGGAGAACTCGAGATTACAGCTTCTTTCCCTGCTGGTATTATTGGCTCAACTGCTGATAATTTAAAGAATTCTGCCGCTGGTGAGCATGAGGAGTGGGAGACCCTATACCCTTCATTCGCGCAATGTGCAAAGGATGAGGGTTTTTCTGCCATCGCTCTTGTGTGGGAGAAAATATCCGTAGCAGAAAAACAGCATGAAAAACGCTACTTGGGCTTGCTTGAAAATGTTGTAAATGGGACTGTTTTCAAAAAGTCACAACCAGTTATCTGGCGTTGCCAAAATTGTGGTTTTATTCATGAAGGGCCAGAGGCACTTGATGCTTGTCCAGCATGTGTGCACCCACAAGCTCACTTTGAACTTTTAGCTGAAAACTGGTAATATGATTAACGAAAAAGCCTTCCGGCAACTTAGCTATGGACTATCGATTGTCACATCTCGCTTAATGGTTGATGGCCAGGAGGCTTTTAACGGTCAAGTAGCCAATGCCATATTCCAAGTGAGCAGCAAACCTCCTGTTATTGCGGCAAGTATCAATAAAGATAACCTGACTCACAAATATATCAATGACAGTCGACTTTTTAATATTACTGTATTGACTGAAAATATCGATATGGAAAAAATTGGTTTATTTGGCTACAAAAGCGGACATGAAGTCAATAAGTTTGAAAATCGTAATGACCCTATGGGGGAAAATGGCATCCCTCTAGTTGGAGAAGGAGATGACGTCTCAGCGCTATTTGAATGCCGAGTCATTAGTTCAATAGATGTTCATACTCATACCGTATTTATGGGGGAAGTGACCCGAGCGGCTCATTTTGATCAAGCTCCAATGACTTATGCTCATTTTCATAAAGTTAAAGGAATGAAGAGCCCCAAAAATGCTCCTACCTATATTGATGATAGCGAGCCGGTGATTGAGAAGGGAGAAAGTGAGGGTTATGTCTGCGATGTATGTGGATTCGAATATAATGCATCAGGGAATAGTAATATAGCATGGAATGACCTCCCGCATGACTGGATTTGCCCTGTCTGCGGTGCAGAGCGAGACGCTTTTTCGCTACAGTGACTTTCAGTCCTGACGATATCAGTCTAGCGAAAGCTATCAGTGCACACTGGGGATTCAGCTCCTCTTCCATAACCTCAAGTGAGTGAGAAATGATGAGGCTTTGTGATATCCTTTGTTGCGTCGTTTTGTTACTATCGGGCTGCGGTGGTGGATCTTCGTCAGATCGGTCGGTGACTGATCTGGGTAGGACTGATTCTCTCCTCCATATCAGTGCTGAGCTTAAGCGCATTCCTGGTCCGGGTCTTGATGCAGTGCTTGTGTCTTGTTCTTTGAGTATGGATGGTCAACCAGTTCTTTCTGAACCGGAGATTCAGGCTGATCGTGGAAGTCTTGGTTTTCTTGAAGCAGTGGCGCCAGGTAAGTGGGAGGTGGTCTTGACGCCTGCCGGAACGGGTCTGCACTCCATTACAATGCGTAGTGGGGATGTGAATAAGACGGTTCACCCCATTGTCTGTGAACAGCTTTCCGATGATTGGGGCCAGGCGCGGTTGGTGGAAGGTCTGGTGAATAGCCAAGGATACGAGGATGGCGCCCATATCTCTAAGGATGGTGAGTGGCTCTTCGTTCATTATGGTCCGGTCTATATGTCGGGCATACTGTCGCATTTCGGCGACATCGATCACCCCTTAAATACAAATGCTATCGGTCCCTATGCAGCCCCGCTACGACCAGGATTCTATGATACACGGATTGTTGATGGTACGATTGAGCATTATTCGACCCTGCTGCCAGAGCTTGGTCAGATGTTTTTACCGCCAACCATGTTCTATGGATTCCACCGCCAAGCAGATAGCAGTTTTGCAGAACCCTTCCCCATCGGCATCAATGATGCAGAAGGAGCATCTAGCAATGCTTTCGGCATCTGCTTGGTGCCTGGAACTGATAACCCCATAGTCGTCTTTGCTCTGGAGCATTATTTTGACAAAGATGAATACGGTGTGGATCTAGATACCTCCCATGATATCTACAGCTCGCCACTCACGCTTGGTCAGGTAAACGAATTGGCCAACTGGAAACGAGGGACTGAATCGAGCATGGAGATTATTGAAGATGCCAAAGGTATGCAGGTACTGAATTTGCCAGAACAAGTCCTTGGGCAGGGGAATCCTATGGTATCACAGAATAATGCTGGTACCTACGCGCTTTGGACAGATGCCGAATACCTTCCGGCTGGGGGTGCGGATAGCTGGAATAACGAACAGTATTTCGAGAATATTAGCGTTCACGAACTCAGTGGGGATTGGGCAACAGGCTCTTGGTCGCTGAGCATCTTGCCTGAGCCGATCAATGGTAGTGATTCCCACGAGCGACAGCCCTTTTTTACAGGCACTCAACTATACTTTGCACGCGACGATGCCACTATGCCTGTCACCATAATGTCCAGTGATTATCTAGGTGGCCCCTTTGAAATGAGCACATCGTGGTCTGAGCCCACAGTGGAAATTTCGGCTGGTACGGGCAGATTCGAAGCAGGCAGCTTATTGGCCGTGGGCGAACCCACTATCGCCACTCGCACTGGAGGTGACGAGATGTATTTTATTGCTGTACTCTCTCGCGGCACCATTGGCAACGATGACGACCTCGATCTGGATGGCCAAGTGGCCATGGTTCCGCGTTTGCCGATTGCTAACGAATAATTTCGTGTGTTATGACTTTTCGTATTGTTTGGGCATAGGCTGAATCCCTCTCTTTAATCAGTGGCCCTGATACGTAGCAGCATGCTGGCACAGATAGTCAATGATAGGATTTAAGTACTTCTGTCTTTAATCAGCCTTTCCATAGTATAGTGCTAAGTTCTCCAGGTTCGTCCCATTCCAGTGGATGATCTGGAACTTTAATGGGCACGCCTTGGCGATTAAATAAAGCATAGCCCTGCTCAGGAGTATAATGAACAAGATCTTCGATGCGTACCTTGCCATGAATTGTATCCTGGCAAAAGCGCGTGGCATTAATCCAGGAAGGCGTTGTTTTATTGAATTCATTGACGAGTTCGAATAGCCTGCGAAAAGAGATGCGATATGCTGAAGAGTAGTGCACTGGATCGGGAAAGTAAATAGATAGATTGCGAATATGCAAGTCGTCCAAATCGCTGAGTAACCGGATTAATACTTCGGTGTGATCGTTTATCTTTCTAAGCAGTGGAAAATGATTATACGAGCGAATGCCATGGTGGTTAAGCTGATCTATGACTTGCTTATTCACTGAGCATAATTCATAGGGATGGACAATATGATGGACGAGCCGAACTTGGTAGTGACTCAAAACTCCAATATGCTTATCGCTAAAACTGCGAGGCGAAAAAACCAGCGCTCTCGTGTGCAGTCTAAAATCCTTGATGTGAGTTTGCTCAGAGATCATCTGGAAAATATGATCCAGTTCTGCTGCTGGCAGCATGAGTGGGTCTCCTCCAGAGAGGATGAGCTCCGTGATTTCAGGGTGACTCTGAATGTAATGGATGAGGCGTGTAATACTGTTGGTGCGATGATATTTGTTAGGCATGTCACTGTTGCTGCTACCCTTTTTCTCCTCCAAGATATCCTGCCTAAAACAATACATGCAGTGAGCAAAGCAATGGGATTGCGGCATATAGAGAATTCGATTGGAGTATTTATGAATAAAATCCATATGCTCTTGGTCGGGCATGTTTTTCCTGTCTTCCACGAAGTCATCCACTTCATGGGCAGGCTTAAGGTCTATTTTCTCTTGGCTAGGGTAAATAATGCGATTAAGAGGGCCATCTTTGTGGCCGAGTTGAGCTTCTTCTTCTAAGATTTTATTCTCGTAAAAAGACGAGCATTTAACGGGTAGCAGCCTCTTGTCGCGGCGAAAGGTATCGTATTTATCTAGAAGCTCATTGCTCATTGCTCATTGCTCATTGCTCATTGCTCATTGCTCATTGCTCATGAACTTCTAACGACTCCAACGAGGCTTGCAATGAGAGTGCTTCTGGGAATTTGTTATAATGATCTCTTATCACCTGGCATAGAGCTGGTTTGACCTCATCACCCACTGGGCAGGGGGCTGGTTGAGGAAGGGCAGCAAGAAGATTCTCCAGTAATACTCCCTGAGGTTCAGGCATCAGCTTATGCCATGAAGCCAGTAGTTCTTTATTAATATAAGCTGGCAGTGAGGCTAGTGTGCCGATGTCATTTTGATTATGAGCGAGGAGCCCTGTGGTTGTGCCTTTGTCTAAAGTGAGAACTTGAAAGAAATACAAAGTGTGATAGGCAAGTTGTCGCTCTTTTTCTTCTTGGCTATATTCGGAGTGTTTGCTGAGTTGAGCTTTTAAGGTGGCGACATAGTGATTGATCACTTGGTTCCCAAAAGTGTCCGCGAATCGTAAATCATCATGAAAATCTCCAGAAGTATGCCCTTCAAGATAAAAGTGAGCAACTCCTCGGTGTCTTCTTAAAGCTGGAATGTAAAAATAAGCATCTCCTTGTCGAAAGGCTAGCTGACACAACTCTTCCGAGCATGTCTTTGCGAGAGCTGCTTGAAAACTCTCTTTTAGGTCCCCGTTAAGGCTAGGGTTGAGGTCAGCCATCAGGCGCCAACACCCCTTTTCGCCTTTCATTTTGGTCCAGCTTATATGAGTGTGCAGGGAGGGGGCATATGGGTTATTAGGGTGGATAATACAAGAAAGAGCAGAAGCAGATGATAACTTTTTATTGGGCAAATCATCAAAATGAATATGGGAAAGATTGACTGAAGCACGATTGAAGAGCTCGCCGCTTTGGTTGGTAAAGCGAGTTCCGCCTCCATGAAGCCCATCATCCCTCGGCCATGTAATGGGTTGAAAATCGTTTTTCCCAGGGGTATTTTGAAGTTCAGTTGTGAATCTTTGTTTGAGCTTTTCTAAAGTAGAATAAGCGCTTCTTGCTTGGTTGTCTGGAGAAAAAGTGATTTCACTCATAAGGTTTTGTCTGCTGGATAGGCTATATTAGCCATCATTCCGGAGTGAAAAGCATAAGGAAAGAAAGGGCATGGCCTAAACGAGGGAGGTGCCATGCCCTAACTTTGCCCTTTTTGAAAATAAGGGTCTTTGCTCTAGTGAGCTGGAGATGTAAATGTGATTTGCGCTACACTATTGTAGCGAGTGGCAAAACCCGCAGCGCAATAATCTAAATAATAGGTCCACATACGCAAAAAACTTTGCGGGTAGCCCAAGTTGGAAATCTTATCGATATTCCTCCTGAAATTATTTTGCCAGTGCCTCATCGTCAGTGCGTAGTCCTCAGTCATATCAAATACATCAGAGATGGTGAGTTTTGAACGACTAGCGGAGCTTTTGAGGAGTGCTCCTAAACTGGGTATGGTGCTACCTGGGAAAATGGAATGCTGAATGAAGTCTAGGCTTTTTAAGTGCTGATCGTAGCGGTAGTCGGGAATGAGAATAGCCTGTATGAGTGCTTTGCCTCCGGGCTTAAGAAGTTGGTCTATTTTTTGAAAGTATTCTTTATAATATTGATGGCCAACAGCTTCAATCATTTCTATGGACACAATGTGGTTGTATTCCCCATCCAATTCACGGTAATCTTTAAGTAAAAGAGTGATGCGGTCCTCTAGGCCAGCTGCAGCAATACGTGATTTTGCGATATCGTATTGCTCTTTTGAAATGGTGGTTGTGGTAACGCGGCAGCCATACTTTGCGGCAGCATAGATGGCAAAGCCACCCCACCCGGTGCCAATTTCCATAATATGGTCATGGGCATTTAAGTTTAACTCACTACAGATCCTATCCATTTTCGCCAAAGAGGCTTCTTCGAGGGTTGAAGATGATGTGGGGAAAATACCACTGGAATAGCAAAGGGTAGGGTCAAGGAAGAGTTTAAAGAAATCATTGCCAAGGTCATAGTGGGCTGCGATATTCTTTTTACTGCCTTTAAGGGTATTACGATGTCGGAAGTCCTGTAAAGATAGAATTTTTTGCATGAAATGTGAACCCTTCTCTAAAGAATCAATACTATTCTGGTCACTGGCAAAGGCTGTGAATAAATCAAATAAGGAGTCGCAATCCCAGTCACCATCAATATAAGATTGTGCTGCGCCAAGGCAGCCCCCATGGGCCACTTTATGAAAAAAGCGTTGATTATGTACTCTTAACTCTACCCTTTTATTAGCGCCTTGCCCCAGGAGGTGTTGGTGCTGCCCTTCTATGAGCTGTATGCGAATATTTCGCAATTGATGAAAGTGACCTATGACAGTCTTACGGATGCGCTTGCTAAACCAATTATGATTGGGTTCACTTTCTATTTGTGCCCTTGCCTCTTCAAGCTTAAAGGGCTTCTCGTCGCTTATGAAAGAGGGGCTTAAGGCTTTAGGCGCTTTGAGTATTTGGGTGCTCATAATAGGGGACTCCTTTGAGTTTTAATTTTAAGGCATTGAGGTAAATGGCACTGATGACCTTCAATGTCATCAGTGGATAACGATAAAGAGTGGAAGCTAATGAGCGTTCACTCCATTTGACTTGTTTTAAGTTAAGAGACGCTTCAAAAAAGCATTCTTGATGTTTATAATTTTTCATGTGAATAGAGCATTTTTCTTCTGGAGAATTAAAATTCCAGAGATAGTTCATGTCCATACCCATAAAGGGAGAAATATGAAATTGTTTGTCAAAGCCATGCTCTGCACTAGGTTGGCCATTATGATATGGAATAACATAAGAATGCCGCTCAGCCCATGGTGTGTTTGTGATTTCGGCTAAAACAGCTTGAACCTGAGTGCCGCTTTCGTTATACAGATAATAAAAACTGACAGGATTAAAAACATAACCCCAGTACCTGGGGTGAGTAAGTATGCATACTGGGCCTCTTTCTACGCTTCCTACTTCTTGCTTGATTCGTTGGTAAACAGCCTCTTTTAAGTTCACTTCTTCGGGTTGGAAATAATCTTCTCTGCGAAACCTGAGTGGTGCCCAATTTGATTGAGAAAAGAGTTTGCTGTTCTTTTCAATTTGTTCGAGTTCATCCAAATTAATAAAAAACAGGCATAGAGCGTAAGTAAAGCTATGCTCTACGGGTTTAGTGCGTTTGTGATGAGCTACACCGCGGTAGAGGCAACTTTTAGGCTGTATATTCTCAGGCATATTTTCTTCTATGCCAACTTTCTATTTGATTGATGACTCGCATGGCACTCCAGTGCCCATCTTCATGAAAACCCCAGCGCCAGCCTGCTCCGCAGAAATGAATGCCATCAATGCCGGATATGCTTCCCCATTCTCCTTGCGCGACAATAGCGCCTTTATCGAAGAAGGGATGATCGTACTGAAACTGAGCAAAGATATGCTTGTCTTCAATGGGTTCGGGGCTATTAAGGGTTACACAGATGTCTTCTGAGGTGTCGAGGCCCTGCAGTTTATTCATCCAGTAAGTCACCGCTATGCTATCCCTATCTTCTTTGTCGAGATGAACATTCCAGCAAGCTCTCGCTGAAATCCTTTCTGGTAAGTACTGACTATCTTTATGAAGAGTCGCAAGGTTTTTTTGGTATTTAAGGGCTCCTAAAACTCTCTTTTCGTGATGACTAGGGTTTTCAATCATGGCTAGGGCTTGTGGGCTATGAACTGCCATCACTACCTCATCGAATAGTTCAGCCTGTTGCCCTTTCGCTTTGACAATAATGCCAAGGGCCGTTTTTTTGACGACCTCCACAGGGCTGCTTAATCTCAGTTTATCCCTCCATGGATTAATGAGTTTGCTGACGTATTGCTGGGAGCCATGCTTAACAGTACGCCACTCAGCGTGGTCTAACATATTAAGCATTTGGTGATTTTTTAGAAAACTAAGGTAGGTTAAGGCCGGGTACTTTTGCATTTCATTTAGACTTGTACTCCAAATGGCACCACCTAGAGGCAAGATGAAATCTCTTTTGAATAGCTTGCTATAATTGCCTTCTTCAAGAAAATCTCCAAGAGTTAAATTTTCTTTTCCTTGAGGCTCGGCTAATAGAACAAAGGCTCTTTTGCGAAATTTGAGGAAGTCACGCCACATAACCCAATAATCGGCTCGGTATAATCCTTTTCCGCCTAAGAGGCCACTCAGTGATTGGGTGGAGTACTCAAGTCCCGTTGCTTTATCGCTAATGGCAAAGCCCATTTCTGTGCTTGTTGTTTCCACGCCCAGTTCTTTAAAGAGGTCAACGAGCCCTGGGTAGGTAAGTTCGTTATAGACAATAAATCCGGTATCAACAAAAATACCCTTGCCTTGGCTTTCTATGGCGACAGTATTGGCATGACCTCCCGGTCTGGAGTCAGCTTCAAAAACTGTAATGTCGTGATGCTTGTTTAAATGGTAGGCAGCTGTATTTCCAGCAATGCCAGTACCTATAATGGCGATTTTGCTCATGCGATTTTAGCCTCAAGAGGTTGT
>JADGBV010000127.1 GCA_015231345.1 Planctomycetota bacterium | reverse complement strand
GCCCCCAACAGTAAAAGGAATAAAAATATTTTGCGCTACCTTTTTTACAACGTCGATGAAAATATCTCTTTTTTCATTACTCGCCGTAATATCATAAAAAACGATCTCATCGGCCCCTTCTTCATAATAGAATTTAGCCAACTCCACAGGATCCCCCACATCGATATTGCCTTTAAATTTCACGCCTTTGGTGACTTTTCCGGCACGAACATCGAGACAGGGGATAATGCGTTTGGTGAGCATGAGTTTTCTTAAATAAATTGCTTCAAATGGCTGGTGATAAGTTCTAAGGCGGGGTCAACCTCGTCGATGATTGTAAAGAGGTCTAAGTCGCTGGCACTAATGACTCCACAGTCTACCAAATACTGGAAATCTACCACTCGTTCCCAAAACTCCTTACCGTAAAGCAAGATGCAGCAGGGTTTAGTGATTTTTTGAGTTTGTATGAGAGTCAGAATCTCAAAAAGTTCATCAAATGTACCAAAACCTCCAGGGAAAGCAACTAAGACTTTGGCTCGGTAACTGAAATGAAACTTACGCGTGAAGAAGTAATTAAAGTCGAAGTTTAAATCTCCAGTAATATAGGGGTTCGGGTACTGCTCCATGGGTAGAGTAATGTTGAGACCAATGGTTTTGCCATCAGCATCGTCAGCTCCTCGATTACCCGCTTCCATAATGGCCGGTCCACCTCCAGTGGTGATCACGAAAGGCTGAGGGTGATCTTTACTGCCATGACTAAGGGACCATTCTGTCACTTTTTTAGAAAGCAGACGGCAATCATTGTAATAACGCCTTAATTTTTCTTCTTCAGGGTGTTTATCTTTTTCGCCTTCTTCTTTTGGGCAAATACGCGCTGAACCAAAAAAGACAACGGTGTGCTTAATGCCCTGTTTTTTCATAATGAATTCGGCATAGGTTGTTTCGGCCAAAATTCTTGCCCAGCGTCCATCGGCACTGGTCATGAACTGCTCATCCAAAACGGGAATGGCTTGGGGGGACAGGGTTTTCCCTTTGGCGGCCCTATGCATAAGGTAGCGGGGATATAAACTTTCGGCAACTTGACGAATAGGGGCTGCTTGAGGGCTGAGTAGAAACTCTGCGCTCATGCTAAGTACTTCCTGGTCGTTATCAGACATATGAGTCCTTTATAGAGTGCAATGGGGGGGGGGGTATTATACCTTAGAAGGCAGCAACAACAACGCCCAAAGACGATATGACTTGAAACATGATTGTTGTGATGTCTTTTGTGAGCTGCAATTTATTTTCCTGTATTTCAAAATCTTCAGGGATGAGAATGGTGTCGCCAGGTTCTATTGATGTGACAGAATTGCTTTTTGACCTACCGCTAAACCAACTTTTGGACCCTCTGTCGATGAGGTCAGCAGGGACAACAATGCCGTTGGCTCGAATGACAAAAATATTCTTTGTATCAGCATTTTTTGTAAGGCCGCCAGCATAATTTAAATAGTCTTTAAGTTTATATTGGCTGGCATAAACAACCGTATTGGGGTTATTCGCTTGGCCAATAATATTCACTGTACTTGGTTCAGAAGGAATCTGAAGAAGATCGTTATTTTCTAAGATGATATTATCGGGTTTATGCCTAAACTGCGATAGGTCCTGAGGGATGGTAATGGCAACACGACCGGGAGATTTAGACTCTCGCAGCCTTGAAACAAGCCTTTCTTGTTTGCCGAAAATCATCGCATTTTTAGCTTGTTGGCTTTCTAAGGCTCCTTCGATTTGATCTGTTTGATTGCGAATGAGGTCTTGCTCTAGTCGATCCGCCATTTTTTGCAGTTGCTCGTCATATTTTTTCGCCACTGAAGCTCTGTAGAAAGATGCTCCTTTTGTATAGGCACTGGAACGAAGCCCACCTGCTGCGCTGATGAGATCGCTCAATCTAGCGCCTTTACGGAGTAAATAAGTGCCTGGTTTTTCAAATTCACCATTCACAGTGACAAGAATATTCTTTTCAGTTTTAGCAGGGATAGTGACCACATCGCCGGGAGATAATAGGACTGATTTCAGTTGTTGACCCAAGTGCCCTTCTTTTGGTAGGCTGATATAATTCACCTCAAAATCACTCACGGGCCTTGATACGGTTAACTTATCAATATTGGCCTTCTCTGTTAAACCTCCTGCTAAGCTAAGTAAATGATAGAGATTCATACCTTTAAGGTAAGGGTATATTTCTGGGTTATTCACTTCCCCTTTTATGGAGACGTTGGCCGGTAGTTTTGTAGGATCGGTTGTCGGTACGGTTATAATATCCCCTGCCTGAATGAGGGCTGTGTCGAAGTCTTCATTTCCTACGGTTAATTCTAAGGCTTCTGAAACAACGACCCCTTTTCCTTTTTCAGGGAGTGAAATATCAAGTCCTTGAGACAGTTTCCTTTCGATAAAGATGACTTTGCCATGGAGTCTTTTGAACCCTCCTGCGAGTTCGATGGCACTCTTTAAGCTTTCTTTTGGTCGGATTTGGTAAACCCCCGGGTAATGAACAGCACCATTAATGGAAAACGAGTTACCTGTTAAATGGTCACGAGGGATAATTTGAATGAGATCAAAGGGCTTGAGTTGAGTGAGGGCGTAATCTTTTTTCTCTACTGTGAAAACATCGACTTTGTTTTGATCGTTACTTGGCCTAAAGATATTAACCAAATGACTGGAGCCAAGGCTGGTAATCCCTTGAGCTTTCTCTAAGATAGTCGCAAGATTCGCTTCTTTGGTGAGTTCATAAATGCCTGGTTCTAAAACTTCTCCAAAGACCCCTACTGTTGCTTTGATAGAGGGTATAAAAATGCGCTCACCACCTTTGAGGATTTGTGGGTTCCAACGGCCCGTAATAAGCAAGTCATAAAGGTCAACTTGAGTTTTATTTGCCCCTTTGCTGATTTCGATATTACGTAAAGATCCATTTTTCAGAATGCCACCAGACATCATAATGGCTTCTAGTAAACCAATGCGTGAAGGAATAATTTTTAAGCCAGCATGTTTGACGCGACCAATCACATAAAGGGAGCGATCAGTACGTGAGAGTAGCTGCATGTAGACTTTGGAGTCGATGTAGTACTTTTGAAACTTCTCTGAGATACGCTTTTCGGCTTTTTCAAAGCTTAGCCCGGCAACATTAATGATGCCTATTTTAGGAAAGAAAACTTGCATTTTGGCATCTACTGTGGCCTCGAAGCTTAAGTCTTGACTACCGTAGGTTGCGACAAATAAGCGATCCCCTTCAGTGAGCAGCAGACTGGGATTGAAGTCCCGAATAGTGTTGGTCGGAAAAGCCTGTGGGCTTTGAAAAAGTTCATAGCCTATTTGCCTAAGAGGTGTCCTAGGGGGAATTACCCCGGCAAAAGCTTCTCGCAGAAAGAGACTTTCGTAAGATCTTTCTAAGATGCTTAGAGGAATGTCTTGAGTGAGTTCACCTTCAGTGGTTGTCGCATAGATGTCTTGGTATGGGTCGGCTACGCCCTCCTCTTCTAGCCCATATGTGAATATGGGGTCAACTTTCTCGACTTCTTCTAAACTTTTTTGAAGCTCATTGTTGCCTTTAAAAACCTGCTGAGCTTGATTGTTCATCATCCCACGAGTTCGCCCTGTGCGTTTTGGAGCGGCCTCACTCACACTCACGCAAAGAAGAAATAAAAAAACGATTAATTTTATGGCTTTCATAGAAAAAAGATAAAGTCCTGCAAACTGAGCGCATTAAAGGGGCGAAGTCGCGATAGCAAATAAGAGAGTTCTTTTTGAAAAAAATTAAATCGAACACAGTTAAAGTTGGCATGCTGACTTTAGGAAGTCGCTGCTTGGGATTGGGTAGGGATAGCCTCATTGCCAGCTATCTGGGTTCGTCTTGGGTTTCGGATGTTTACATTACGGCTTTCCGCATCCCCAATATGCTGAGGGATTTATTAGGCGAGGGCGCTCTTTCCTCTGTGATTGTGTCTCGCTTGGGTGTTGTTAAGGAGGAAAACGAGGAAAGACTGCGTCCCTTAATTAAAGCTCTCTTTGGTTTCTGGGCCATAGTTTTGGCCTGCGTGACAGCTGTGGGAATTTTTCTCGCTCCTTATATCGTGACTTTTCTTTCTCCTGGGTTTCACGATAACCCAGAGCAGTTAAAACTAGGCATAAAACTCACGCGGATTTTATTTCCTTATATTTTTCTAGTGGGCCTTTCTGCCATGACCATGGGTGTATTGCACCATTTACGCAAATTCACTTGGGCGAGTTCTGCTTCGATCTTTTTTAATGGCACGGCGATACTATCCATGCTTGTTCTTTCTTTTTTCTGGCCCAGTTCTCCCGAACAAAAAGTATATTTAGTCGCAATCACCATGCTCCTCGGTGGCTTAGTGCAGATGTGTAGTCAGTGGCCCGGGCTGAAAGGTTCTGGCTTTTCTCTCGTGCCTTCTTTTAACTGGCAAGACCCGGAAATTAAAAAAGTCCTCATGCTAATCGCCCCATCTATTATTAGTGTGGCAGCCATCCAGATTAATGTGGCTGTGAATCATGCTTTGTCTACATTGATTGGCGACGGGGCAGCCACAAGTCTTTATTACGCTTTTCGGTTAATGCAGCTCCCCGTGGGCATTGTGGGTGTGGCTGTTTCCACAGTGCTATTGCCCACCCTAACTCAACATTTTGCCAAGGGAGAAGAAAAAGGCTTTGCTTTTGAATTATCTAACGCCCTTGTGGCGGTTTCCTTCCTCACCTTTCCCGCCATAGGAGGTTTATTGGCTTTAGGGGAAGATGTGGTTGAAGTGATTTATGGTCATGGGCGTTTTGATCAAGCTGCTGTCAGTTATTCTTGGCTAGCTTTACAAGGCTACCTTTTTGCCATTGCTCCTTATGTCTGGAATAAAAATTTAATTCAGGGCTTTTTTGCCAGAAGTGATACGAAATACCCCTTGATTGTTTCTTTCTTTTCGATTATTATTAATGCTGGCGTGAATATTACTCTTGTGCAAGTGCTGGATTGTGGTGTAAGAGGCTTAGCCATGGGCACAGCTTTTGTGCTTATGATGAATAGTATTTTTCTTGTTATTGGCTTGCGTTACAAGCATGGGGTAAGTTTTCCCTTGCGGCCTATATTTATTCATTTAGGTACGATGCTGTGCTGGACAGCTTTGATGGTGATGAGTTTGTTTTTTGTATCACAGCTGCTTCAAGATGCTAATATATATTTGCGTGTGGGCTGCGTTGTGCCTGTTGGCATGGCTGTGTACTTTTCTTTATGGGCAGCTTTTAAGCGATGGGGGAAAAAGGACTTCAGAAAGCTTAGTTGCTGAAGCTGAATATGCCGTATTGAGAGCTTATGCTCTCGTCAGCAAATCTCTACGACCAGTCATCAATGCAGAATAAAGCTTTCCTGCTTAATGCGCAGCAGAATGGGTACCATCAGGAATGGGATACTCAGATAAGTTCCGCCGCTTAGGCATAAGAGCACAGTGTCATTCCAGCCAGTGTATCGGAGGATAAAAAGTGCAACGGCAGCAAGGGCGCTGGCAGCAATGAGGGCAGTGTAAATCTCTGTACTTTGATTGCGGGAAATCAGGCACATCCACCAGCAAAGCAAGATTGTAATCAGGCCTAGAGCAAAGCCATTGCCGAAAAAGACTATAAGCCAAGTGATGTCTGAAAAATCAAAAAATTCAGGGTGAGGGGTAAGCAGGCGCAGAGTCCACAGGTACAGAAAAGCGGCAATGATTTGCATGAGCAGTAGAGGCAAGGCATTGGCGATGAGCTTGGCCCATAAAAATGCGTATACAGAATTGCCGTTTGCACGGTGAGCCATTAAAATCCCGTTGTCCCTGTCTCTCTTGAAAATGTTCACTGCAAGAGGAGCTACGACTAAAGTTTGCGGAAGAAAGATCCAGGCTTGAAAGGGTATTACGACATACTGCGCCCAGAGATCTTTGATTGGCATTAACATTAGTGCTTCATAAGCATCAATCATGGGTTGGTATTGAGCGAGTAAGAATGAGTATTCTTTGATTTGCTTCTTACCTTGCCACTGATATAAAGTGCTAAGCATATTCCACAGACCTTCCAGTGCCGTAAAATCCAAGCCAAACAAATAAATATAAAGCTGTGGCATAAGGCTCACGAAAATAATAAGAGTCGGCACACTCCACCAAAGAGCTGGGCTGCGCCACCACCATTGCAGTTCGCGGATAAGCAGTCTACGAAAGTTCATGGCCTTCTCCTAAGCTGATGGTCTGGGTATTCTCTCCGCTGAATTTCTCAGGCACATGAGTAGCAATAACAATTACAGCTCCTCTACCTTGCTGTTTCTGCATTTGCTCATCTAAAGTCTGATAGTAGTGACTGTCCAGTCCAGCTCTGGGCTCATCGAGCAAAATAATATCCTTTTTGGAACCAAAGGCCCGACTCAGTAATACTCTTTTGCGCTGACCTGTGCTGAGTTTTTCTAGGCGTTTATTTTTAATGGATTCAAGGCCCCATAGTGCAATTTGCAGTTGGGCTTGCCTCTTGGAGTCTACCCAGGGTGATATATTTTCCTTTACGCTTAGAAATTCATCTAAGCCCAGGTGGAATGGACTCCAGCTCACCCCTTTACTTGTATTGAGAGTGAGTGCTCCTTCATCTGGCTTGAGGAGCCCAGCTAATAGCATAAGCAGAATACTCTTGCCTGTGCCATTTGCACCAGTGATAATAAGTCGTGAGCCCGCAGGGGCTTCAAAACTTAAATCATTGTAAAGCGAAAGACCTTTTACCTTCTTACTTATGGACTGGGCCTTGATTACCATTTTCATGGGTTATACCATCCTATAAAGCATTTCATATGATTCAAGAAAATCAATTTTCCCAACTATCTGAACAGAAACGTGATCAGGCGCGTCAAGAAATGCGCCGTGAGTTCTCTGGCATATTAACCGCTTATACCCAAGGGGAAGAAGAACATATTTATTCTTTGCAATTGGAAGTCATTTCGGTGAAAGCTCAAATGATTCTTAATCACAGAGTGATGTTTGTGAATTATGCCTCTGACCGCCCCGTGCTTAAAAGACGGCTTTATTTATATTACATTGCTTTTGTGCGTGGAGAGAAACTGCCTGAAGAAAGTACTTATGAGGAGCTTCATGTTCCCGACTATGACTTATGGCGCATTTATAATGTCTTGAAGAAAAGTGAGCATGGGCCAAGTCAAGTTTTACATGTGGACCCTGCTGTGAGTAAAATAATGGGCATGCCTCAGTTTCGCCCTCATTTGCCCGCGAAGCTAAAGGATTTGGATTTTCAGGTGATTAATGAGCGGGAAATGCATCAGCCCGCGCCTGTTTCAAAAACTCATCAGAATTTAGATGCTTTAGGCTAAATGTAAAGTTCCGAGCTTAACCGAATAGTATCGGAAAAGCTCGGAGAGTATTTATTTTAGTAGCGATAATGATCTGGCTTATATGGGCCTTCAACATCGACGCCAATATAATCGGCTTGATCTTTACTTAGAGTTGTGAGCTTGGCGCCCAGTTTTCCTAAGTGAAGTTTGGCGACTTCTTCGTCGAGTTTTTTATCAAGACGGTAAACACCTACAGCACGATCCTGGTTTTCCCAGAGATCAATTTGAGCTAGAGTTTGGTTGGTGAAGCTATTGGACATAACAAAACTTGGGTGACCAGTAGCGCAGCCGAGGTTAATAAGGCGGCCTTCAGCAAGAAGATAAATGCTGCGCCCGTCTGGGAATGTGTACATATCAACTTGTGGTTTGATATTTGTTTTGACCACACCTGGCCATGCTTCAAGAGCTGCCACTTGGATTTCATTGTCGAAATGGCCAATATTACAGACAATCGCTTGGTCTTTCATTTTGCTCATGTGCTCAGCAGTGATGATATCTTTATTTCCTGTGGTAGTCACATAAACGTCAGCTTCAGGTAAGGCATCTTCCACTGTGCAAACAGTATAGCCTGACATACAAGCTTGCAGGGCACAAATGGGATCAACTTCACTGGTGAGGATGCGGCATTTTTGGCCAGCAAGAGAGTCGGCAGAGCCTTTGCCCACATCGCCAAAACCACAGATCATCGCTGTTTTACCTGAGAGCATCACATCCATAGCGCGGCAGATGCCATCAACGAGGGAGTGACGACAACCGTATACGTTATCGAATTTAGATTTGGTGACAGAGTCGTTGACATTGATGGCTGGGATAAGAAGCTCGCCTTTTTCTTGCATATGGTAGAGTCTGTGTACGCCCGTTGTGGTTTCTTCTGAAACCCCTTTCCATTCAGGAACAACCTTGTGCCAGTGCTGGCCATCTTCGGCGAGAATTTCTTTAAGAAGCGCATTGATCACGATCAACTCAGGGTTGTCCGTAGGCTCGTCTAGAATGCTCGCATCATCTTCTGCTTGATAGCCTCGGTGGATAAGCAAAGTGGCATCGCCACCATCATCAACGATGAGTTGAGGGCCTTGACCATTTGGCCAAGTCAGGGCTTGGCGAGTACACCACCAGTATTCTTCTAGGCTTTCACCTTTCCAAGCAAATACAGGTACGCCAGCTTTTGCGATAGCTGCAGCGGCATGGTCTTGTGTTGAGAAAATATTACAAGAGCACCAGCGAACATCAGCGCCCAGTTCAACTAGGGTTTCAATAAGAACCGCCGTTTGGATGGTCATGTGCAAACTGCCCATGATGCGAACGCCGTCAAGAGGCTTTTTTGGGCCATACTGTTCGCGGGTCGCCATTAGACCGGGCATTTCATGTTCGGCGATGTTTAATTCTTTTCGCCCCCAGTCTGCGAGTGTGATATCTTTTACTTTGTAGTCTGACATGGATTGTGAGTTATATCTTTAAAACTGCCCAGAGTTTAAGGGGATGGTGTTTCTGGCAAATCTCTTTTTTCGTTAAGGTAAATTTGAATGATTTACTTATGGCCGGCTCGTCTTTTGGCTTGAAAAAAAGAGCTCAAGATACTTGAGCAATAGCTTTGTAATACAGGACCATGGCATTCACTTCTATGGTTGAGGCGTGGGTCCTCCAAGAGATTAAATAAACTTTTGCAGGCACCGGCTTTTCGGTCTGGGGTGCCGAAATAGACTTCTGGAATGCGTGAGTTGATAATCAGGCCAGCGCACATGGGGCAGGGCTCGAGAGTGACGTAGAGGGTGCAATGATTTAAACGCCACGTCCCCAAGGCCTTAGAGGCTTGGACGATGGCAGAATGTTCGGCATGAGCCGAAGGGTCTTGGTCTTTTTCTCTTGTATTGTAGGCTCTTGAGACGATTTTCCCTTCGTGAACCACTACCGCACCCACAGGGACTTCATCGGCGGAGTACGCTTTTTCGGCTTCTATGAGAGCTTCGCGCATAAAAGCTTCA
>JADGBV010000126.1 GCA_015231345.1 Planctomycetota bacterium | reverse complement strand
GGCGACTTTAGCTGTATTTTCACCTGGTGGCCTTGGTGTGAGGGAGGCTTTGGCTACAGAATTTTTTTCAATAGTCAATATGTTTCAGTGGCAGGATGGCTTGCTCTTGGCATCTTTTTGCCGCATCATTCAATGGCTGGGAGAAATTATTTCCTTTTGTTTATATAGCATCGTTTTGTTGATTAAGAAAGAAAATGTGCTGGCGGATAATGATCTCATGCAGCACGATGAGCAAAGTGAAGAAGCTTAGCGTCATACTGGTCTGTGATACCGACCCTGACCGAACTCGTTTTGGAGCAAAGCCTTTAGAGGGCACTAGTATTCCTTTGTCGTGGCGAGGAGTGGAAGAGGGGATTCCGGACTTACTGAATCGTATAGAAGCCTGTTTTCATCATCAAGCCCATGTTCCCAAATTCACCTGGTGCCTGAGAGCTGATGAACAGATGAGGCTGTTTTATGGCTCTTATGAGGCTTTTCTCACTCAGCATCAGCCTCTCCTTCAACGATTCAAAGAACGTGATGATGAGCTGGCATGGCATCATCATTATTGGCGCTTGCATGAAAGTTCAGGTGAGTGGTATCAAGAATGTGCCGATAAAGACTGGATGAAAGAAAATTTCCTTAAGAGCTTTCAAGCCTTGAAGGCTTGCGAAGAAATTAAAAGTCTCAAGACAGGGTGGTGTTATATGGATAATGATACCATGCAGTGGGCCAAGGATGTCGGACTCAGTGCAGAGCTTTCAGCCATGCCATATCAGTATTTTTGCGCTCCCAAAAATCAACAGGGTTTGTCGTATGGCAGCTATGATTGGGCTGTAACGGGCGATTGCCCTTACTCGCCTTCTCAAAATGATTATAGGGTCAAGGACCAGTCTGATTCTG
The DNA here is from genome assembly GCA_015231345.1 of Planctomycetota bacterium. Classification (GTDB taxonomy): domain Bacteria; phylum Planctomycetota; class JADGBV01; order JADGBV01; family JADGBV01; genus JADGBV01. Next base: position 8,533 of record JADGBV010000126.1, on the reverse strand, counting down.
CTCTTGAATCTGCCTGCGGGCTCAGGGAAATTCCCATTTCAGTCGGGCGTTCGCCTTTACTTTCATGGCTTGAACAAGGAGTGATGAGTCTTCGGCGTAGGCGTTTCCCCGAATTCCCTATTAAATCAAGCCCTGTAAGCTTCAAAATAACGTTTCACCCCATTTTATTCAATCTATTATGGCGCGATTTTGAAAGGCAAATAGGTTTAATGGAAAAACCGATTTTTCATGCTTATTTTCACCCTGATGAACTGTTAAGAAATATTGATTTTATGACACGCAGTGCATACTCCATTGATCATTTAATCAAGAATTTACAGTTTATCATGAAGCGTGCGAAGAAATTAGATTTGCAAATTGAGTTTCAGACTGCTGCTGAGTTTAGAGAGGGATGTCAATAAAACCATCATGAGAAAAGTATTATTAGCCCATCTTAGTTGTCCCGAGTGTGAAGAAGGTGACGATTTAACCCTACAAATAACGACTGAAGAAGGGGAGTGGGTTGTTGAGGGCACTCTAAGTTGTGATTCTTGTCAAAGGCAATACCCCATTAGAGATGGGATTGTGAATTTTCTAGAAAATTTAGAGGGGCACACGGAGAAAGTCTCAGAGATATTCTCTAAAGATTTTGTGCAAAAATACAAATCTCGTTGGGATAAAAGTGCTGCTAAGCTTACAGAATTGAAAATTAAGCAATTGCTTGCTCAGGCTAGTTCTGGCGCCAAGGGCTCATTATTTGTGGATGTTGGAGCAGGTTTTTGTAAGTACTCACAGGTATTGTTAAATGCGGGTGTGCAACCCGTAGCTGTTGACCTTTCAGAAGATATGCTGCGCGCCAGCACTGAAATTTTGAGCCCAGAAGAAGCGCATCAAATCGACCGTATTGTCGCCGATTCATCTAAGTTGCCTTTTAAGACGGACTCTTTTGATGGATTTGTTTGTATTAATGTCTTTCAATACCTGGAGCGACCTCGTGAGTCTTTACAGGAATCACGTAGAGTTTGTTCTGCAGGTGCGGATTTCATTATTCATATGATCAACCTCCAGGACCTCCGTTTGAAGTATATGGTCTTTAAAGCGTTGATTTCTCTTAAAGGACTTCTTGCGCATAAACAAATGATGGATGGTTATCAAAATATCATGAGCCTGGGGGCCATGCGAAAATACTTTTCAGAAGAAGGTCTTGATACTTCTGAACAGTGGCCTGTTAATATATTCCTGCCTTTGGAAGATACTTTATTTAATAAAATCTCTAGCAGGAATCCTGTCGGAAGTGTTTATATAAGTTTCAAGAAGGCTATAGATTCTATCCTTGTGAATGCTCCGATTTTTCGTTCTATGTATAATGCGTATATATGCAAGGGGAAATATAAATCTACCAATAGGTAGAAATAAGTAAGTCGTCTGCTTTCGCATCTTACTCCTGCCTCTTACTTTTGCTAAAAAAGAGGTCCCAGTAACCTGCCTTCATCTTTTACCATCGCATAGTAATCGCTTATAGAGTCTACAGAGTTCTGAATATATCTCCGGACCCCGGTATTTTATCTGGGATTCGCAAAAATACTCAACAATAAATGCTCAGGAAAACAGAGGCACATGTCTTCCCATTTTTTGATTTGAGATTTCTATTCCCAGTACAAAGATGCTGGAATATTCAAGGGAGTTTACCCATTGAGAGATGGGAGGTCTTGGTAGATAAAAATAGATAAGCGCAGCTACGCACGATGGAATTTTTTTAGGAGTTATGGATGTTTTTTCTTTTTAAGCGCAAGCAGGGTAATACCAAAGACGACTTGCTGTCTGGTCTTACGGTATCTCTAGCTCTCGTTCCTGAGGCGGTTGCTTTTTCATTTGTTGCAGGCGTAGATCCTTTGGTTGGCTTATATGCAGCCTTCATTGTTGGTTTGGTGACGTCGATCTTTGGAGGTCGTCCAGGCATGATCTCAGGTGCTACAGGTGCTCTGGCGGTTGTTCTTACGGCACTCGTTGCTCAATATGGTGTTGAGTACCTTTTTGCAGCAGTTGTTATGATGGGAGTGTTACAGGTTTTAGCCGGGGTTTTTCGGCTGGGTAAATTTGTACGTTTGATTCCTCACCCTGTTATGTTGGGCTTTGTTAATGGTTTAGCCATTGTTATCTTTCTTGCTCAAATGGGACAGTTTAAGAAAGTCGATGCTGAGGCCACTCAAGCGCTTCTTGATTCAGCACCTGATGCCGCTCCTGTTCTTATGTGGCTGCAAGGACCTGAGCTTTATCTTATGTTAGGACTGACGGCGTTAACCATGCTGATTATTAACTTTCTGCCCAAATTAACCAAAGCGGTTCCTGCTTCACTTGCTGCAATATTAGCTGTTACACTGATAACCCAATTTATTGATTTTGGTATTCCCGTACGTACGGTATTTGATCAACTCCAGAGTATGCTTCCTCCTGATACTGATCCGGCGATGATTAGCCTTTCTGGCGGCTTACCCTCATTTCATGTCCCGGCGATTTCTTTGAGTATGGATAGTCTGCTTATCATAGCTCCTTATGCTATTATATTGGCTCTTGTCGGTCTTATTGAATCTCTGATGACACTGAGTTTGATTGATGAGATTACCGAAACCCGCGGCAGAAGTAACCGTGAATGTATGGCCCAAGGTGCAGCGAATGTTATAACAGGTTTCTTCGGCGGCATGGGTGGCTGTGCTATGATTGGCCAAAGTATGATTAATATCCGTGCTGGTGGTCGTGGTCGTTTGTCAGGAATTACTGCTGCTGTTTGTCTTCTTCTAATCATTCTGGTAGCTGCTCCTTTGATTGAAAAAATACCCCTAGCTGCTCTTACTGGAGTTATGTTTATGGTGGTTGCAGGTACTTTTGAATGGACTAGTTTTCGTATTATTCGCAAGGTGCCTTTGTCTGATGCCTTTGTGCTTATTCTTGTTTCAGGCGTGACTGTTTTTACTGATCTTGCTATCGCGGTGATCACCGGCGTCATTGTCTCTGCTCTCGTATTTGCTTGGGAACATGCGAAAGATATTGAAGTCCAATTGGAAAAAGAAACAGAAGACTATTTAAACTACCGCATTATTGGCTCGCTCTTTTTTGGTTCAGTTCGAAATTTTCATGATGTATTCAGTCCTCAAGATGGCCCTGATGACGTTATCCTCGACTTTAAACGCACTCGTGTTTGTGACCATAGTGGGGTGGAAGCGATTCATGGACTTACTGAGCGCTTCAGGAAGGCTGGAAAGACTCTTCATTTGCGTCACCTGAGTCCCGAATGTAGTAACCTTCTGAATAAAATGGGTGACTTGGTTGAAGTGAATATCACTCAAGATCCTAATTACCGTATTGCTGACGATCTCTTAGATAACTAAGCAGACTCCACCAATAATCTCCTAGAGATTATTGGTGGCAGGACTAAGTCATAGCACAAATATCAAAAAGAGAGATTAGGTAAACGGGAAGAACTTGCATCGTTAAATTATCCCAGCCATGAGGCGATAAAGCTTCAGCAAGTGCTGAAGCTGTGGCTGCGAAAGCCAGAATAGTGAGCGATAATAATGAAAATGGCCACTGAAAAAATAAATACGCACAGCAAATAAGGGCTAGAAAAGAAACAAGCCAAACGGCAAAAGAGCCTTCCAGAGACCGAGTCGCCTTAACTTGACTGAGAGAGGGCGCTTTATAAGTATGACGGCCCCAGCGCGTACCTACGAGTTCGCCTACGGCATCACCGAGACCAGTGACAAGGTAGCCAAAAATAGCGAGTGGGCCCCAGTATATATTGGCGAAAAGCCCCCCGAGAAGAGTGGCTAAGTAGGGAGTGATGATATATAATGTCTCTAGTGGGGCGTCTTTCTCGCGAGCCAAGGCATCATATCCCCAGAATCCTTTGCCTCTATATATAGCATAAAAAATACTTAAACTCGTGCAGCTGCCAAAGAGGCAAAGGTATCTAATCCCCCAGATACTGTGAATAAGAGCAGCAGAAAAAAAAATAAGAAAATGAAAAAGTTTACGGCTATAGCCCGTTTTGATGCGCTTTTTCTTTTTGGCATAACCAGCAATACCTAAGCAGATAATGGCATAAGCTAAAAAAAGAGGGCCGAAGTAAAGAATTTCTCTGACAGTAGGGATATTGTTGTCGAAAAAAGAATAATAAGCGTTCATAGAGAGGCTTAAAGAGTTGTGATTTTTATGGAGTCTAGAAAAAGTGATTGCTTCGCTTGTAAGCTAAGGGAGCCAAAAGAAAATTGACCTCGTGGGGTGAGTCTCAGGTATTGATTGTCCAGCCAAATAACCAGGCCCAATGGTCCTTTAATGGAGTAGGGGCTGGTGAAAACCTTATCGGCATCGATGTGAAAATCCACATGATTTTCAAGCCAATCTATTTTATAGGTATGAGATTCACAAATATTATGAGTGAGTAGTTTTTCGCTACAAGCTATGCTGCGCTCAACCTTCGGCCATACTTTAGGCAGAAATGAAGGGATAGACGAAAGAAGCGGCATGAGAGGCATGGCAGGTAAGTATTTTAGGAATGCTGGCTTCCAGGCATCAATAGTGGCTGCTTTGAATCCATAGCCCGGGAGATCGATGCTTGTGTGCATATTAGAGGGGGGAGAGGCGTAAAAGAACCATAAGGCCTTTGGTAAACTGGGAGTGCGTAGTCCTGTCATTAAGAAGGGGTCATTCCAAAATCCGATTCCGGCTGTGCCTAAGAGAGGGGTGTTGTCTTTATCAATCGATTCTATGCCAGAATGAAGATTTGCCTGATAAGTCGGCCTAGAAAAATGCGATTTGACTTCTAGGCTGAGGGGAGGGTGCCAAAGGAATTCTCTTCTCGCTAAATTACGATAATCATCAATTTGCGCATTGCTGTATTTTTTATCTCGATTTTCAATGGAAAGTTCTATTCCCTCCTGGGCCATACTGATCTGGCCAGTGCCTTTAAATGTTTCGTTCCAGTGTTTGTGTTCTGGGAGATGAATGATATGCTTGAGGGCTGTGTCTGGCATGCTATTTTATGGAAAGACAATATCGTCTTTCGCTATATTTTATTAGCATTCTCCTTTGTCCACATTATATTGATGTACTCTGAATATATCGATCAATAAGAAAGATCATTTTTTTACAACTTCTATTTCTTTTATCAAATCATTGATAATGAGAGGCTTGTCTAAAAAGCCATCCATTCCCACCTTTTTACACTCAATTTTTGTCTCAGGTAATAAATCTGCAGTGAGAGCAAGGATGGGTATGTGTTGGTTCTTTGATTCTAGTTTGCGAATTTCTTTTGCCGCCTCAATTCCATCCATTTCAGGCATTTGCAAATCCATTAAGATGAGATGGTAAGAATTTTTAATAAACAGATCTATAGCCTCTTTTCCGTTATTGGCAACAGTGCAGTAAAAGCCTAGGTTCTCAATGATTGTGCTTCCTACAAGTTGATTGATCTTATTGTCTTCAACATAGAGTATATTGAGTTTTTCTCCTTCTTCTCTGAGAGAGTGCTTTGTGATGATGTTGTCTTGGTTAGGTGTTTTGGTAAGAAGATGATTGCCGTGTTTTTGCGAGAGAACTTTTTGGATTGTCTCGTATAGCATGGATTGAGTAATAGGTTTGCTCATATAAGCCGAAAATCCTAAAGTTTGGCTCTGAGCAGCATCTCCACGCACACCATTATTGGCAAGTAGAATGAATTTAGTGTGGTCTTGTGGCGAATCCTGATTGCATTTTTTTAAGATATCAAAACCATCAATCGAGGGAGAGTTCTGGTTAATGATGACTATATCGTAAGGCTTATTTTCCTTTTTGTGTGATATTATAGTGTCAATAGCCTGCTTATGGTTGATGATGATTTCAGGACTTCCCCCTAATGATTTTATGTGATCACTATATATTTTCTGTGACTCTTCATTTTTGCCGATGAAAAGAATCTTTTTGCAAGACAAATCCACATCAATACTTTTATCTGATGCTTGCGTTATACTTTTTTCAAAAGGGACTTCAATCCAAAATGTGCTCCCTTTGTCTAGTTGACTTTCGACACCAATAGTTCCATTCATTAGTTTGACTAATTGTTTGCAAATAGAGAGCCCAAGCCCTGTGCCTCCATACTTCCGTGTGGTCGACATATCGACCTGGCTGAAGCTAGAAAAAAGAGTCTCGATTTTATTTTCAGGGATACCAATGCCGGTGTCGCAAACCTCGATTCGAATGGTGTACGATTTCGTATCTTCCTTTACGACTGCTACTTTTACTATGACTGAGCCTTCTTTTGTGAATTTGAGAGCATTTTGAATCAAGTTCGTTAGTGTCTGTCGGATACGACCAGGATCACCAATGGCTGTGGTGTGAATAGAAGTTGGGATTGTATGCTTGATTATAATGCCCTGTTCTTCAGCCTTAAATGAAAAAAGCTTGATGACATTTTCAATTGTATCTTTTATTTTAAAGGGAATATTTTCAATTTGCATTTTCCCAGCTTCAATTTTTGAGAAATCTAAGATGTCATTTAGTATGACCATCAAGTTTTCGCTGGACTCTTCAATGATCTCCACATATTCGCGTTGTGTATCATCTATATCAGAGTCGTTTAGAATTTGGGCCATGCCAATAATCCCGTTCATGGGGGTTCGAATTTCATGACTCATGGTGGCTAAAAAGACATTTTTGGACTTGGTGGCATCCTCTGCTTTGTCTAGGGCAAGCTTCAGTGATTGTCGTTGATCTTCTAATTTGATGTTTTTAAATTTAAGATCATCATGGGCTTGTTCGAACTTCTTTATGAAGCGATGAAGTGCAAAGAGAAGTGCGGCCCCAACAAGTACAAATATCATGAAGGCTAAAAGAAAAGTAAATCGAAAGTTTGTGCTTTGCTTTTCAATAGACCTGAGATCATGGTTGAATGAACCAATAATTGTATTTCGATAGCTATATATAGCACTGTTGAGATCTTTCGATTTGCGATTGAAGCTTTTTAACCGTCCTTTAATAGCAGCATAGCCATCTTTTAAATAATCCTGTACCAGTTGGTTTCCAGTATTTGTATAGACCTGGTAGGATTTTGAGATTGATTCTATTTCTTTTGATGAAGAGATTTCTTGAATGCTTGCAATCGTTTCTGCGAACTTCAATTTAACTTCGTCGAGGGGTTTCATTGTGGAATCAACCTCTCCATCGTACTGAATCATATGAATGAAAATCTGATGGGTGTCCTCGTGTAAGTCAACTAATAGCTTGGTCCTTAAAGCAATAGGATGACTTATATTATGTGTTTGTAGGGCTGCCTTTTCAATGGAAGAACTTCCCCACCAACCATACGCCACTGTTATTAAGGCGACGATGAATATAACCCCTGTCCCACCCAGTAAGCATGGTCGCAGGCTAAATCTCATTCTCTAGTTGACTGAAATGATTGAATAAAGTTCTTTTATGTCATTTGGAATAAGATCAAATTCGCTGGATGAGATGTAGGTTATTAAATTCTTCGATTTTTTGCTCAGGTTTAGGAGTTGTTCAATGCTCTCAATTCCTTCCAACTCTTCTGCTCCTCCTTTTACAGATTCGGTAAACCAGTATTTCTCAAATTTTCTTTGACTCATTTTGAGATAGTCCTTCAAGAAGAGGTTGTTTAGCGATGAATCGTATGGTGTTCGTAAAAATGCAGTGACTCTAGTGTTATGAGCTTTCTTGCTTTTGGCAAGAAAAAGATTGATTATGTCTTTTCGACTGAGACTTTTCAGTTTAAGTGAATTGCTGATGATCAGAAGGGGAGTGTTGTTGCTTACAGGCTCTTGTGTCCAAGCTAAGCAAAGGGATGTATGCAGGAAAAATATGATGAGAAATGTAAATCGTGTACTCAAAGTATGACTCCTAACCAAAGTTGCCATTCATTATAATCAACGGAGCTTTGTCTGCTGAAATCATGCATATTATACTCAGCCTTGATTACAACTCGACTAATAGGGAATATATTAACAAAGAAAGTCGTTACTTGTTCATCAGATGAATCGTTATCACTATAGGCATCATATCGTACGCCCAGCCATTTTCCTTTTATGGGCTCACCTTTGAGCATAATATACCACGGGTTGCGATCGCCTTTAAGGATAGTGTCTTCATTATAATCCATATATTCAGCTTTTGCTTCCATTCTATCCTGTAAAAAAGAATAGTGGGCGTAGAGAGCCATTGTGTTGTAATGAGTTGTGGATAGATGAGAGGCTCCGAATATTAAAGAAGAATCCCAAGTGTACTTGATGTCGGCTCCCCATCCATGTGCGCGGTCATTGAGCTTATTGGTGTCGGAAATTTCTTCTCCGTTGCTTATATAAAGGCTATAGTCCAGGTCCCACCTTTCTCCATGAGTTGTGCTGAAGTATTGCATGCCAACCTGTTTTACAGGAATAAGTTTATCGGCTTCATGTAAAGGCTTGCGGCTAGTTTCTGTTAAAATAGCCCAGTGTGCAGGCGTCCAGAGGCCTAGTGGGGTGTTGAATTTTCCAACACGAAGATTGAACATTTCGTTATTTCCATT
>JADGBV010000125.1 GCA_015231345.1 Planctomycetota bacterium | reverse complement strand
CCTTTGCGGAAGTTGAAAGGGCTTCAGATGTCGACTTTTAATTGTCGCTGGTGTGTAATTCTAGTTGTCGCTATACACATTTAGAGCATTTGTTACTTCCGGGGCGCAGTTCTTCCACAGAGTAATGAATGTGTCAGTGACTTTACTCCAAGAGTCTTTATTTCCGCTGTCAATGGATTCTTGGGCAAGGCGAGAGAACTCGCCTACCTGAAGGTGAAGCAGGCCTTTTACAATTTCATCATGGAGATCTTCTGATAACACAGGGAATTGTGATTCGATGTATTGAATGGAGGTATCTTTGTCGTACATGACGTAGGCGGTTAACGACGAGCTGTGCAGTTTTGAAAAAAGCGCAGCATTTTCAAAATCTGTACCAGCGGCTTGTTATGCCGGGGATGCATTTTGTGCACATGAATGTTTGTGTTGATGTAGAATATGCTGGAAACCAAAAAAAACACATGGCCATGCTGACATATAAACGCCTGGAAATAGTGGGAGGGACTTGATGGTTTGTTCTCCGATGATAAGCATGATTGTGAAAATTGAAAGGAACCCAAAAAGTAATTGAAGAGAAGCTCTTTTGTTTGAGGAATTGTACTTAACGCCGAATACTTTGATGAAGATTACTCCAATGCATGCTAGAATAATAGATAGATATATGGGAATAATCATAAGGGATAGGATGCCGGTAAGTACAAATAAGTATCCGATAGATAAGAAAAACAAGTTCTTTTTCATGTGTTTGACGAAATTATGTAGAGGCATAACGCTTGGGCTCTGCTGACAAAAAATGCGGTGGAGTGCTACTGAATAAGAACCAAAAAATCGTCCCGCATTTTTTGGTCAGTAGCAGCCCTTTGTTAATTTGTGGCATAATAAATATAGCGAAAACCAATTAGATTTTATTGGAAAACTTAGTATTAAAAAGCTGGTTACACATGAAGTTGACTAAGCATTAGAAGATTTCTTCTTAAGTGAAGCTAGAAAAACAATAACAGTAGACTGAATAATAGTCGCACCTAATAAAAACAATAGTAGAATATTATGGGATGGTTGTGCTTCAGGAGTAACTGTTGTAGCAGAAAAAGCAACATAGCTGAAGAGGCAAATTAAATTTGATCTGGATATACTTATTAGCATTAGTAGTAAGAAATTAACGCCTGCCGTATGTAGTTTTAAAGACGTAGGTGCGAAGCGCCGGAGTTTTTAAAATCTGTATCACGGCTTTGTTGTGTTGCTGGAGGAGTAAACTTTTATGAGCTGTGATGCTTTAGATAAATTAATCGGAGAAATCATAAGGCGCTCATGGGGAACAGGTCCATTTTCGTACTTTTTGATTGTTTCTTCATATGGTTTCCAGTTCATAGTTCCCAAAGATTGTAGTTTACCCATTTTCTCTCCAGTAGTTTTAAGAAAAGCTTTGTAGGGCAATTCTGAGCAGTAGATGTACAAGTCGTCCATTCTATAGCGAGAATCATATGGAGAAAAGAGATATGATTTTAAGTTATCTCTGTACTTAGTAAGGATTTCTTGGGTCTGATATTTCTTTTTAAGGCGAAATACATCGTAATATTCATCTCTGCTTTGTGCAAGGAAATCTCGTAAGGGAGTTATTTTAACCATGCCAAGAGATTCTATAACTACATATTCACCATTCTCCTTGATAACAACTCCACAGTGGGAATAATTTGAATTTGTACACCCTTCTATTGCTATGACTAAATCCATCTTTGTTAATGGTTGGAAGATCACATCTCCTTCAGACGGCTTGTAATCTGCACTACAAACACAAATGTTTATGAGAAATATGATTGTGGTGATTATTCTTTTTTTCATGCGATTAGTAGGCAACACAACAGTTTATTATCAGTCATTAAAGACTACTATTGTTCAATCCATAAAAACTTGTCAATCAATAAACCCCTAAAACTCAATAAAAACTCTTGTTCACACTTTTTCCTCATGAGCAAAATCAGTCATTGCAAATGGCTCCCAACACCATCTTACAAAATATCACCCACAAAGACGACTATTACGCATTTCAAAATTCACCCAACACCCCAAAATCTCCGTGAAATCAACAAATATCACATATCTTAAAATCCCCAAAATGCGCAAAATCAGTCATTGCAAACAGCATTTTTGCCTAATTTTACAAAAAATCACCCACAAAGACAACTATTACGCATTTCAAGACTCACCCAAAACTCCAAAACCCCCGTCAAATCAACTAATATCAAATATCGCAATCTACCCCGAATGCGCAAAATCAGTCATTGCAAACAACTCTCGGCTTGAATTTATGCACGAGCAAGAGTTAGAAAAAACCTCCTCAGCTAAAGGCCACACCTCCATATCCCCCATCTTACAGCCACCCTCACCTACCCTTAAGCCAATCACGGTAAAGCAATTTATATAACAACCCAAGAACCAATACCCTGAAGCACATAAACACAAAGCATGAAGAAAAATCACTACAATGAACTTTATGCTAGCGAGGTACTTCATCATAAAGACAGCATATCTATCTTATCATCCGCCAATAGTATTACTCAAAAAACATTCTATCACCACAAAAACTCAAAAACACACGAAAGCATAAGCACCCTTTCGTGTTTTTTGTGTCTTTCGTGGTTAATAAATAAGCATAGGCTTGAGATAATCCTCTAGAACAGGCCTCTTTTTAACGCTGCGATCACCGTAGAGGATGCACTTGCAATTCAGCAAAAAAAATGATTATACGATTCAGCAATAAGACCGTTTTAGTAAAAACCTCAGCGCGATTGCTTTAATAACCACCCAGCATCAGCCCAACCCCAAACTGGAGCCTCTGTGTCACGCTGAATGTCCATGTCATTATTGAATAATTGTGGCAGTTTTACATCCGCCTGCGTACGAGCAGCAAATAACAGCATAGTAATACGTAATCTATTTTCTAGTCTCATATTTTTCTCCTTACTTTGATGAGAAGAGAACCCGTAATATTACTTTAATATATCATACAGTAAAATACTTTACCAGGCAAAGAAATATCTATTAACGTTATATTTTTATCATATCACGACATGGGCCTGAGTCACTGGTGGGCCGTGAGGAAAGATGATTCGTCTCAGGCAAATTCTAAAAGAGTTTCGTCATACCCAGGAAGGCTTGTGCCGCTGTTCTTTTGATTTTTATGTGGAAAATGAGATAGCAAACGTGAGATACAGAAGGTTTATTTCTTGCACTAAATGTCCTTTATGGGGAGTCCATGTCGTTAATGCAGTACAGATCAATGCACCTTAACGGCATCACCATGAACAAAAAGCTCACTTATCTACTCATTTTCATCACTTATTTCTCCATATTTAGAGCTTCAGCGGAGGATTATTCAAGTTTTCCCCTGGCCCCAGAAGTGAGTGGAGGGCTTGTTGTCCTTGCCGGGTGTGATTCAGGGAAAGAGCTCACGGATCTTTACGTGAATTCCTCTTATATTATCAATGGGCTCTGTGGTGATGAACGCACTCGCACTAAGATTCGTAGCGAACTCCTAAAAGCTGGTGCACAAGGGGCAGTGAGCGTAGATCTTTTGAAAGCAGACACCCCCCTCCCCTATATTAGTAATATCGTCAATCTTCTTATAGATACGGGCAAAACGAATCTTTCTCACACTGAAATCATGCGTGTTTTGACACCTGGTGGTAAACTTATTTCACGCACCAAAACACCTGGAGCAATAAGAATTCCTGCACACCCCCTCTGGTATGTAAGCACCAAAACTCGGAATGCCAAACTCGATGATTGGCCTCATAGTTTATACGATGCAACAGGAAATGCTGTCAGTAATGACCAGGTTGTTGGCCCCCCTAAAGGAGTCCAGTGGATCGCAGCTCCCAAATGGACTCGCTTTCACGAAGCCGTATCGGGCTTTCAGTGTATGGTTTCATCGGGGGGGCGCGTCTATTCGATCCTCGATGAGGGGCCAGCATCATCAATATTCATGCCCTCCGATTGGAAAATCGTTGCTCGAGATGCTTTCAACGGCAAACGCTTATGGGATCACTCCCTCACAAACTGGGTGTCTGCCCTAAGAAGATACAAATCCGGCCCCATGTTTGTGGCACGCCTACTCGTTGCTACGCCAGAGAAACTCTTCACGACTCTATCACTTTATGGTCCCTTGAGTGTGATCAGTGGTGCTGATGGTACCATCGAAAAGACGATCTCAGAAACAAAAGGAGTCGAAGAAATTCTTCACGAAGATGGAGTTGTGTATATTGTGTGTAATCCCAAACCAAAAGATCTTGAAACTCTCGTTGAACCAGAGAAGGGAACCATGGGCAAGGGACTCTACATGATGGGCAAAGGCTACTTCGGAGCCTGGGCCGGCGAGAAAAAAATCATTATGGCCATCGACCCGGAAAAAGGTTCGGTTCTCTGGCGCAAAGAAACCCCTATTGCCCCCATGACCCTTGCCGTTCATCCAAAGGGAGTCTTCTATCATAATGGTGCCGGAGTTGTATGCCTTAATAAAGCAGCCGGTACAGAAAAGTGGAATGCGCACACAGGCTCTCTGGCCCTTCCTAGGGTCGTGCCCCTTAACACCACTCCAACCCTGGTGGTTCACGATGATGCCGTTCTGATAAATTGTGGCACTGGCGCCAACAATGACCCTAAACAATACTATATGGGTTCAATGGACAATAACTGGAAAGTGATGCTTAGCTTAGTAGCACTTGATACCAACACGGGAAAAGAACTCTGGAAACAGGGTATGCCTGCTCATGGTTATGAGTCCCCAAAAGATATTCTTATTCAAGATGATCTTATCTGGAACGGAGATATTTACTGCGACAAGAATAAGGGCATTTTTTCAGGGCGCAGCGTACACGATGGCAAGGTCCACCGTGAGTTTGAACCCAACTGGAAGAACTACTGGTTTCACCAGCGCTGTTACCGCACCCGCGCAACCAGCAAATACTTAATGCCCTCTCGAACCGGCGTAGAATTTATTAGCACCGAGACGGGTTATACAAGCATCAATCACTGGGTGCGTGGAGCTTGTCTTTATGGTAACATACCAGCTAATGGTCTTTTTTATGCAACTCCTCACCCCTGTGGGTGTTTTATGGAAAGTATGGTCCACGGCTTCACAGCCTTGGCATCAAAAGAAGTTTTGGCTAGCTCAGCATACAAAATACCAGCCAAAGCTCGCCTCACCAAAAGCGCTCAATACAGCAAAAAGGTCAAGCTTGAGCGTGAGGCTACAGCCGATGAATGGCCAGCTTACCGTCATGATTCTGCCCGAAGTGGATTCAGCACAAGCACCCTTGCTTCGAAGCTCAAACAAACATGGAAATCGCCTCTAGGCACACGCCTTACCTCCCTCACTGCAGCAGGAGGTCAGCTCTTTGTTTCAGATATCGACGCTCATACAGTCTACGCTCTTGACGCTCATACTGGAAAAACCACATGGAGTTTCGTCAGTGGAGGCCGTGTTGATTCTCCACCAACATGGTGGAAAGGTCGCGTATACTTTGGCTCACGTGATGGTAGAGTATACTGCCTCAATGCCTCTACAGGCTCACTTATATGGTCGTACTTAGCCGCCCCTCACCACCTCGCCATGATGGCAAAAGAACGCCTCGAGTCCAAGTGGCCTATTCATGGAAGTGTGCTCATCAATGATGGCACTGTATACGGAGTGGCAGGCCGCTCCATGTTCCTCGATGGTGGCATTCACTTTTTTGCCCTTGATGCCTTGAGCGGAACGCTTATTAGCACTAGAGTCATGAACGACCAGAACCCTGATAGCAAAAAGCCTATCCAAACTACACTTATGGATTGTAATATGCCCGTAGCCAACCCTGATATTCTTACCAGCGACGGCAAAAACATCTACATGAAATCGCAAATTATGGATTTTACTGGCAAGCGAAAAGATATTCGCCCCAGCGCCGTCCACCTTAAAAACCAGTACACCGAAGAAGCTCATTTATTCTGCGGCGGAGACTTCCTTGATGACAGCGCATTTCATCGCGTGCACTGGATATATGGCAGAACTTACCAAGGAAGAGCTAGTGCAAATCATTTTGCCCCACGCTACGCTCCAGCAGGAAAAATCCTCTGCTTCGATAAAAATAGAGTTTACGGTTTCGGTCGTAAACAAAAGTTCAACACCTGGACTCGCGAACTAGAATATCAGATATTTTCTGCCAATAAAAATAAGGGTAAGAAAGGCCAGAAGTTCACCAATCGCAAGCCAAAAGTCATTTACGCCTGGCAGCAAAACGACCCTGCCCTCTTTGGCAGAGCCCTGTGCATCACAGAGCAAGATCTTTTCATCGCAGGAGTGCCCACATTTGGTAATGAAGGCGGCGAAGAGTCTCTGGCAAAATGGCAAGGGAAAGCTGGTGGTATTTTTCAACGCTACCACAAAAGAGAAGGCAAACTTCTCGATGAGCAGAAACTCACCTCGCCTCCTGTCTTTGATGGTATGATCACTGCCTACGGAAAAATCTACATCGCTCTTAAGGATGGAAGCGTACTCTGCTTGGCAGAATAAGATTGAGCGTATCTGCCATCCCAAATCATAAAGCATCCTGATACAATTTTAATTTAGCACGAGTTTTTTTCTCAAGACCCCTATACTCCTTGTCCCTAGGAGTTTTTTCTTGGCGTGTAGGCAATAAAGACAATAAAAGGATCACCCATGACATTCAGTATTAGCCCTCCATTTAAAAGCCTTATCGCAGTATTACTCTTGGCTTTTACGAGCATTGGTCTTCATGCCCAGTCTCTTCCTAATATATTACTAATTACAGCTGACGACCTTGGTTTGCAGCTCGGTTGCTACGGCGACAAGGAGGCACGCACCCCGCATTTGGATAAACTATCCCAAGCTAGCGTGCAATTCCAAAATGGCTACGTCACTCACGCTTCCTGCAGTCCTTCAAGATCTAGCATGTTTACTGGGATGTTTCCTCACGAAAACGGCCAAATTGGCCTTTCCCATTTGGGTTATGAGATGCACCCTGGCATGCCCATTTTGCCCAATTTACTCAAGGCAAAAGACTACCGCACGGGTGTTATCGGTAAGGTCCATGTCGAGCCTTTTAGTGAGTTTATATGGGATGATTATATCGGCAAGAAGGTCAATATGCGAGATATTAAAGAAATCCGAGACTCTTGCCAGAGCTTTTTTAAGAAAGAAAAAGGGCGGCCCTTCTTTTTTATGGCCAATTACAGCGACCCTCACAGACACTTCCCCGCCCAAGTTAATGGAGTGCCTAAGGTGCCTTTTAAAGCCAGTGACGTTAAACCATTTAGTTTTTTACAGATCAGCGACCTTGAAGTACGCGAAGAAATTGCAAAGTATTACAGTTGTGTCACTCGAGTGGATGAAGGCGTTGGCCTTCTATTGGAAGCTCTCGAAAAAGAAGGGCTTAGCGATAATACTCTCGTCATTTTCTTAGGAGATCATGGACCTCCATTTACCCGCAGCAAGACAACCTGCTACGAATCTGCCATGAGAGTGCCTATTTTTGTTCGCTTCCCAGACAAAAGCTTCGCTGGCAAGGTGATGGATGACCTGGTATCCAGCATTGATATTCTACCCACTGTGCTTGAGTCTGCCGGCATTCCCTGCCCTCCTGAAGTCACAGGAAAATCACTGCTACCTCTTATTCGAGGCGAAGAAAAAAATTGGCGCAAGACTCTAGCCACAGAATACACCTCTCACCACGGACCAGGAGGGTATTACCCTCGCCGAGCAATACGTGACGAGCGTTTCAAATTAATTCATAATTTAAATCACCACAAAAGGAATCCACACCTTTCTGTGGATCGCTGCAAAGCATGGGCTGCTTCACAGCAAAGAAAGTACAGAGGCACAATTGTCGATAAAATCATGACGATTTACCAAAACCCCCCTGAATTTGAACTTTATGATTTAGCTCACGATCCTGACGAACTCCACGAACTTTCTGAAATTCCAGAATATCAAAATGCATTCAAAGACATGAAAACCAAACTCCTTAAGTGGCGTCAAGAAACGAATGACCCTCTACTCGACCCAGCCAAATTACGTGAACTTAACGAGTTTCATAAGAACTTTAAGCATAGTAAACGAAACCTTCATTAAGCCTTAGCTCACTCTTTCAGGACTTCCTCATGAGACATTTATCCCTTAGCTTCACCTTAAGCCTTATCACGATATTTAGTGCTTTATATGCTGCACCAAAGAGTAAGCCCAATATACTTTTTATTTTTGCCGATGACTGGGGAAGGCATGCGAGTATCTACAAAGACCTAGAAGGATCAGGAACTGTTAACGATGTTATCAAAACGCCCAACTTTGACCAACTAGCCAAAGAAGGAGTTCTCTTTAAACAGGCCTATGTCAGTGCTCCCTCATGCACACCTTGCAGAAGCTCAATCCTTTCAGGCATGCATTTCTGGCAAACAGGCAGTGCTTCGGTTCTATGTAGCACATGGGACTTTAACCTACCAGCCTACCCTCTCATTATGGAGGAAAATGGCTATTCAATCGGATACTCTTATAAAGTCTGGTCACCAGGCTCTCCAAGGAATGCCCCTCACGGAGGCAGTAGAGCCATGTATAACAAGGCTGGCAGCAAAATGAATGGATTCTCTTTCCAAGTCACCAACAAAATGAACAAGGGCATGGATGTAGAGAAAGCAAAAAACGAAATCCTGAAAGAGGTCAAACAAAACTTCGAAGAATTTTTAGAGAAGAATGGCACAGACAAACCTTTCTGCTATTGGTATGGCCCCACAAATGTGCACCGCAAGTGGCAGAAGGGTTCAGGCAAAGCCATTTGGGGAATGGACCCAGACCGCCTCAAAGGCCTCATGCCTCCCTTTCTACCTGATGAGCACGATGTACGTCAAGACCTTAACGACTACCTCGGGGAAGTCCAAGCATTTGATGCCTCCATAGGTGTTCTTATTAAAAAGCTCAAGAAGGAAGGACTATACAAAAATACACTTATTGCCATATCTGGTGACCACGGAGCACCCGGTTTTCCTCACGGCAAATGCAACCTCTACGACTTCGGCTCTAGAGTTCCTCTCCTTGTTTTAGGCCCTGGAGTAAAGGGTGGAAGAGTCGTTGACGATTTTGTAAGTCTACCCGATCTTGCGCCAACCTTTTTGCAAACAGCCAACATCGACATACCAGAAGCCATGTCTGCCAAGTCACTATGGCCAGTACTCAAAAGCAACAATGAAGGTCAAGTTGATCCAACGCGAAGTCAAGTTTATACAGGACTTGAAAGACACTTCCCAACGGCAAGAACACAAGGCAAAACATACCCAAAACGAGCCATACGCACGAGCGATTACCTTCTCATCAAAAACTTCAAACCTGGACGTGACCCCATGGGAGAGTATTTTGGCTTAGAAAACGGTAAGACACCAAGCTTTAGCGAGCTTGAAAAAAACACCGCTGCAACGATTCGCGATGAAGATGCAGGCCCC
>JADGBV010000124.1 GCA_015231345.1 Planctomycetota bacterium | reverse complement strand
CTCTCGTAACAGCCTTTCTTTTCCGTTGTATTTCAATACAGCCTTGATATCAACAAAATCTAGAGCGGATAAGTGATAAAAATGAGCGAGATGGGACTGTATGTAGTTAGCCCCTAAAATAAGGTTTTGTTCTAGACGACCATTTGTTGGAGGGGTGATTCCATAAGCTTGTTCTTGAGCACGGATAGAAGAGATTCCATGGGATATTGGGCAAACCCCGCAGATTCTTTGGGTAATCTGCTGAGCATCCAGGGGGTCTCTCCCCTTCAGAATTTCCTCGAAACCACGGTACATTTCTCCTTCAACACGAGCATGAGAAATACGATGAGCTTGCCCGACACTTTCAAGGTCTGTATGGATGGCTAAGTGCCCTTCGATTCTCGTTAATGGACTGATTGATGTCGACTTCTTCAATATTACCCCTATTCCATTTTGGCTCTAGGGAAATTGTAGGGGGGGGCTGAAAAAATAAAGAAATCAGATTAGTGTAGTTTCTTTTCGGCTTAGTTTTTTTTATAAATGGACAGTAAGTGGCCCCGGCTCCGTTTCTTCTCAAGGCAAAAAGATTTGATGACTGAGGTGGCTTTAAGAATGGCTGGAACATAATCTTAAAGTCTTTGACTCAGGAGAAGTAAGGGTAGATCATTTTGTGATAAAGTAGAGGTTTTTAGCTTTCGGGAGTAACGAATTCACGGATGACCTGGCAAGTTACGGATGAGGTTAATATGTGGTTGAATATGGTTTTGGAGAGCTAATATATCCTTTGCCTACTTAGAATTCCATTTTTTTGGTTAGTAGTTTTTGAGTAATACCCATACCTCTGGCTAGAGAGGTCTGAGTCAAGGTTCCCTTTTCGCTAAGGACAGATAGTGTGCGGGCTTGACCATGATGTAACTCCAGGGGCTCTAATTGATTACGGATGGCTTGCTCGAGCAATTTGCCTATGTGCATAAGGATGTGGAAAAGCTTTTTCTCTCTCATATTAGTATGCTAATAGTCAATAGTAAAAATGAGTTTATGAGAATTCGCCCCCTTTACCTAGGGTCTACTTCGTAAGTATCCGCCCTTGCTGTTCCGTTAAATAAAAAGGAAGTGAATAGAATTTACAAGAATGGGAATCCTTTTTGATCGTTACTAAAGAAGGGGTGTCTGAATTGAATCTTAGTGCAGCAGAAGGTTTTTTTTCTGCAATGAATTGCTGCAATGATTTGAGTCGTCCTGTTTTTCCAGCTTTGACTTCAACAGGAATAACATCTTGGTCATGGCTGATAATATAATCTACTTCTGCAGCTGCATTTTTCTTTTCTCTACTCCAGTAATGAATTTCTGGCTCATAATAATCTTGCTTGGCATAAAGCAGGTGTTGGCCAATAAGCTGTTCACACATAGAACCATCATGCACAGTCACTAGGTCATTACATAGATGTAATGCACTGAGTTTGAGTCCTAAGGCTGAATTCAATAAGCCAATATCAAGAAATATCGGTTTGAAGTTTTTTTCATTTCGTTCTGCTGCAAGGGGGACTCCGTTTGAAGAACTGTGATATACTTTGTGAAGAACGCGAGCCTTTTCAAGCATATGAATACTATCCGCCAATGGTTTCGCGCGTTCCTCAGGGTCTATCGCTGAATATTTCATCTTTTTTCCGATCAAGGCGGGTAGCGACCGGTATACTTTTTCCAGTCGCTGTGTGTTAATACGGTGCCCATACTTTGAGAAATCATTTTGATAACTTTGGTGAATGCTTTGGTGTTCTCTGTGAACGATATCAAGGTTATAGTCGGAACAGAAAGTTTTGACTGCAGCAGGCATTCCTCCCACAATGCAAAACTCTCTAATCTGATTCATAGATTTTTCATGGATAGAAAGAGGGATTTCATCATTTATATTATATTTTCCGTAGTAATCGACAAGTATACTCTCATCTCTAGCTATTAAGAATTCCTCAAACGACATAGGGCCTAGATAAAGATATTCTACTCTGCCTACAGGCATAGAAAAAACATGTTCTTCAAGTATAAAATCTAATAGTGACCCCGCTGCTATAACATGAAGCTCAGGAATGTCTTCATAGAAATACCTCAATTTAGCAAATATTTCTGGTGCAGCCTGAATCTCATCCAGAAAGAGAAGAGTTTTCCCGGGTGTGATGATAGTACCACAATCTACAGAGATAAGTTGTAGGACCTTTTTAACGTCGGAGTCTTTAAAAAGCAATTTTTTATCCGGAGTCTTATCGAAATTTATCTCTATAAAATTCGAAAAATTCTCAGCGAGTTGACGTACCTGAAAGGTTTTTCCAACTTGTCTAGCTCCACGTAAAACTAAAGGTTTACGTGATGAACGGTCTTTCCATGCCTTCAGGCTATCTTGAGATTTTCTGTACATGTAAATTCTTGAAAATTAATTACATTTTACTGGGGTAATTATATTTGTCAACTGATAAATTACTAGGGTAATAATATGGTTTGAGTAATATTATACCTATGTTATAATTGTCCGTTGAGTGATAATATACGTTGGGTTCAATGTCAAGGTCAAGAACTCATAGATTTGATTTTAGAGGAGGCACTAGCACATGAAGGCTCTCTTAGGGGAAGCACACTTCTCGCAATGGAAACTATTTGTGATGAAGGTTTAGCTTTTAGTCGTGAAGAAATTGCAGAGAATGCTATTTCAATTTATGCTAATTCATCGAACGATTTAGCGACAAATATCACCAGCATACAAGTTTATCTACGAAATGCTGAAGCTACAGAGTCTATAGCTAAAGCCATTCAAATATCTGAATCCGAATACCCATCACCCCCAGTTTTGGCTGCTGCAATTTCTGCTCTTGGTGATCTAGGGGACCGGTCTCACCTCCCCTCTCTTTTAAAGTTTATAAATTCAGACAATCCTTTGATAAAAAATAGTGCATTTAAAGCACATGCAAGAATAAGAAAGAAGCGATAGATTATTATATCATTTCCATCAAAAAGATGAAGAGAATAAACATAATAACTCAAAGCCAACTTATATAAGTATGCCCATTCTTGTCGAGCAGGTGGATTTGGCAGAGCATTCGCTACATCATTATTAATAAAAGTCATTGTGATGGAAGCTCGGGGCCCGCAGCTACAACTTCCGCGGATTTTCTTGTGCTTATTATGATAGCCTACATTATCCGCCCCGGCAGCTAATTGCAGCGTTAGCAGTTTCATCTTCTTTAATTTAAATCAGGGTATTTTTCTGCCCATTTTTCATACACTCGCCAGAGTTTGACTTTTTTATCGCCATCATAAGAAAACATGATAGAAAAAAAGACATTCTCTATTCTATAGGCCATCCCTTTGGCGTTATCGCTTCTCACAAATCCTGAGTCGTCTGGGCGACCTAGTATCTTCGATGTTGAGGATTTACTGTCATTCCAGTTAAGACCAAATGGGATCTTTCCCCTATATTGAGTTGAATCACTTGAGCCTTGTGCATGGCCTTCAACAATGACTATTCTATTATTTATATCAAAGCCTATGACTATCCCATCGGTTGGAAAATAATATTTGAAGCCTGATCCGTATGGCTTTGTCCTAGTGTATTTCTTGTTGCTCAATAAACCCTTTTTGATAAGAAAATTGAATCCTTGTTCTTTCTGCATGCCCAAGACTTGCACGAGTGAAACTTTACGAAGTGAAGCTAATCGTTCTTTGTCATCACGACCATCATCTCGATACCTTTTAAGATTATTGGCGGAGGTTTTAGCTCCTTTTTCAGCACTTATCTTAAATAACCTTCTTGCCTTTTCTATATTGGGATCAGTTCCGCGCCCCCAGGCGAGCATATATCCCAGATTGTTGGTTGCTGTAAGGTGACCTGAAACTGAAGCTAATTCGTACCATTTAATTGCCTTAGTGAAATCCCTTTCAATAGCTAATCCCTCTTGATAAGCTGATCCCATTAGGAATTGCGCCTCTCGGTGTCCATTCTCTGCTAATGAGAGCACTTTCTCCATGCAGCTGCTGGCCATTTCAATAGCTTGATCTGTACGTTTAGGTAAACTACATCGTCCTTTGAAATAGAGGCGAGCCAGCCACATTGTACCGCAGGGGTCTCCATCATTTTCTGCTTGATTAAACATTTTTATAATATCTGATTCAGGTATGTCATTGAGGCTGTAATGAATTGCAGCCATAGCACAAATGCTTTGTGCTAGTTCGGCTGAAGAGGTTGTTCCCGAAATAGGACATGCTCCTTTACCATCTCCAAAAGATATTGCGTTAGCAGTAATTAGAAAAAGTAATACTGTAAATAAATTGTAATTGATTTTTCTTATCATGAAAATATTTCCCAATTCTACATCCAAAATTAAAGTGGTGCAACTGAACTGGCCGAAAAAATGAGATGAATTTATGCGGGCCATAAGTCTGCGTTGCTGTCTTATTTCTGTAGAAAATATTTTCACAGCTTAAATCAGCTGTCAATTCAGTGCTCTCAAAAATCCAGGATTTAATTATTCTTGGAAAATAATGATTTTAGCGAAGATTCTATCTAGACTAAGCTGGCGAGTATTTTGGGTTAATTAACAATTTTGAGGTGAGTGATAATTGCATAAATATTATTCTGTGATCAAACCTTCAACTCTAAGCCCTATATTGTGTTCCTCTAGGAAGCCGGGCCGCACTTCTCCTTTAGCAGATATCAGGCGGATATTATCCAAAACTGCATTTTTTGTGTGACGAATAATCAACCCAAATACAGGCAAATGATGCCCTGCAGCAACCGTGCGGTTCACCGGGTAGTAGTTGGGTGCCCATTCCGGTTTGGCGGTCAAGTCTGCTTCGTTTCCGGGAATTGAACTGATAAGCGTAATATCGCGTAATGTTAAATACTCAATAGGATTGTTCTTATATCCACTCACTATTGAAGCGATTGGCCCCACATTTTGGGCAACAACATTTGAAATTGTAACGCCTCGCATTACGCCTTCCTGTTTGATCCGGGCAGCATGCGCTGTCTTTTCGTCGGGGTCGATATCACCCACCTTGCCTCCATATCCCTGGCGTGCAGCGCTGCCGCTTAAGCGGTTTCCAAGGCGCATAAAAATTGGTGTTTCCACGCCATCAATTGAAATATTGGTGATTGCCACATTTTCCATAGGTCCACCATCCACAGTGGAAACGTCTAGGCCAACTAAACCTCCCCAAGCCTGATGAGGGTGGTTCATTTTTGTCGCTTCGGAAGGGCGAATGACACAGTTTGAAATATTGATATTCTGAAAGCCTCCAACTGAACCGGTGCCAAATTTGATGGCGGAAGCGTGCGTTGATACAATGCAATTGCTAACAACGATATTTTTTGCTGGCTTCTCTCCTTCAGATTTAAAACAAATTCCATCGTCTGAAGAATCCACCACACAATTGGAGATGATGACATCATCAGAGCTGTCCACATCAATGCCGTCGTTGTTTATATTTCCATGATTCCAGATGTTGAGATTCTCAAGGCGGACTTTGCTGCAGTATAGGTAGCGTTGCATCCAGAATGCTGAGTTGCGCATGTAGAGGTCTTTGACAGTAACGTACTTGCAATTAATAAAATGAATACCATAAGGTCGGTTAGGGTCATTCCCTTTGTTATTTGGAAATATTTCGTGATGGTTTCCCATTCCATTGAATAATCCACCTCCATAGATTGAAATATTCTCTTGATCTTCTGCGTACAAAAACGCTCTCCAAGGTTTCGTATCCATTCTGGAGCGATGTTTGGGTTGGATATGTTTAAATTTTTTGGCATCCAGATAAGCCCGCAACTCAGCACCTTTATTTATGCAGATCGAAACATTGCTTTTTAATATTAGAGTTCCGGAAAGGAATACGCCATGGTCTAGTAGAAGAGTTCCTCCTCCAGCCTTAGTGCACTTGTCGATAGCTGTTTGCAAACTTGCAGTATCATCGGTTTTTCCATCACCAGAGGCTCCATATTCTCGAGCGTCATAAAAAGCATTTGTTGGGTTGCTCATTATTTCTGGCTGGAGCAAAAATATAATAGCTAGCAGGAAAGTGGAAAACTGATGATTCATATGCGTACCCGAAAACAATCTATAAATAAAAAACATGTAAAAAATATAATTTAGCCAGCTTTTAACTGGCTTTATTTTTTGGCTTATTTGTTTTCTATGATTACTCTAATTCCTTCGGGGGCAATAGCAATAGCTCTCGATATTATAGGCATATTCTTTCAGGAGGGTGCTCCTCCAGTATCTGCTAACGTTCTAGCCTCCGAAAATGCCCCTTGATTTCAGCATTATGACCCGACCTTAAATAATTCACCCCTCCCTATACTGTGAAGCATTTGATGATGCACGGTATTGCAAAGGAGATTGATTAAATCGTTTTTTGAATCCTCTGCTGAAGTTTGAAGGGTTGTCATAGCCTGAGGCGTAAGCAACCTCTTCGATGCTCATTGTGGTATCTCTCAGAAGCGTTGCGGCACGTTCAAACTTGAGATTGGAGAGCACCTGCTGAGGGCTCATTTTCATCACCTCCCCAAAGAGGCGCCGGAGTTGGGAAGTTGAGATGTGTAAATGCTCTGCAACCGTTTCCACACGAGGGTTTGTTTCCAGATTGGCTTTGAACCAGGAAACTGCCTGATTCACCTTTTGTCGTCCGTATTCTTCCTGGGTGATGTTCCCTAGGTCCTGACCTTCAAAAAGCTTAAGGAATATTTCCGCCTGAATTTTGGCAAAATGAAGAGAGTTGAAGGGGTTCTTGAGAGCCATCAATTTCGCTACTTCAGCATATTTCTCTTCAAAAAAGGCTGCATCATGCAGAGTTCTCCCCCACCAGGCATCTTCCGAACACATAAGGCTGATGATATCGGGAACGGTCTGGAAATGAAAGACAATTATTTCAGCCTCAACTCCATCTGGCGTCCGCCATCCATGTGAGCAAAGGGGGCCAAAAAGGAATATTTGGCGGGAATATGGGAGGGTTTGGGGTTGATTATCGAGAATGATCAATTCTCCTGATAAAACCATCTGTAATTCCCAATCATTTCTGATATATGGGAGAACAGGGTAAAGATCGTACCTTCTCTTTCCTTTCTGGCAGTATGATATCATGATCGATTATGAATGAAAAATGCGCGTCTATGATCTTCACAATCTAGACTTTTCAACACATAATATACGAACTGTCCTATTTTTCGTTCAGATTATGAGCATTCAAAACCCGACCTTGTCTTCTGCTTCAACAGATTCGACCAATCGTACTCGCCCAGCAGGCATTCCCATCACGAGTTTTTACCTACCGCGCCTGACCTTTGGTGTGGGAGACAGATTTGGTTGCGAGGGGGCAGCACAACTTAAAGCTTTTCAGGACCTTACTCAGCAGGGAGTTTTTGTTCACCCCGTATGGAATAAATCAGAAAGGGAACACACGACCATCGGAACAGAAGTCTCAAGCGTTCGTTCTGAAGCTGATACGGCAATTCAGGAATGCGCATGGAACAAACCCTATTTTGTTGATGCCGATCATATCAAGGGTGAAATCGTAGATAAATATCTTCCTCACAGTGACTTCTTTACTTTAGACGTTGCCGATGACCTCGGTATTCATACAAATGAAGAGGACGCTGCAAAATACCTATCTTCTATAAACCTCCAAGCCGGTGCTATTCGTCTTGATGAGAATCACGAATTAAACCTGAGCGAGGAGCAGCTTATGGATATTGCAAAGCGCTTTATTCCTGCCATCAGAAAAGTAAGTGAACTGTATCAGCGCATTAAGTCGTTCAAAAAGGAAGCCCCATTTATTACCGAAGTTTCCATGGATGAGGTGGACTCCCCTCAGACTCCCGAAGAACTGCTTTTTATCTTGGCAGCACTTTCCCATGAAGGTGTCCCCGCCGACACCATCGCCCCTAGATTCCCGGGACGCTTCAATAAAGGTGTGGAATACGTTGGCGATGTTTCCGTATTTGAAAAATCCTTCGAGGCTATGGTGAAAGTGATTTCTTATGCCTCATTTGCCTACTCTCTTCCTGCTCACCTGAAATTAAGTATTCATTCAGGAAGTGATAAATTTGCCATTTACCCCGTCATTCGCAGTGTCATCCGTAGAAATAATACCGGTATTCATATCAAAACTGCCGGAACCACATGGCTTGAGGAATGTATTGGTTTGGGAGAGGCTGGTGAGAATGAATGGCTACAATCGGTATACACCCGTGCACTTGATCGTTGGGACGAGCTCTGCACTCCCTACGCCTCAGTGATCGATATCGATCGTTCTAAACTCCCATCCCTCGAGGCCAGCTCTTCATACAGTGGAGGCCAATGGGCACGAATACTCAGACATGAGCAAAGTTGCAATGAGTACAACCTGAATATGCGTCAACTTTTTCATGTATCGTATAAAATTGCAGCAGAAGATGGCGAGGGTTTCAAAAATCTCCTCCTCAAGCATCGCAGCTGTATTGAGAAAAACGTGCATGAGAATATCTATTCCCGTCACTTACTTCCTCTTTTTGGGCCCACTTCTCTAGGCTAACTTTCTTAAGGTTCATCGAGGATTTTCATGCAAGAAAATTCTCGATGAGCTCTTTTTCATTATTGGCTTGAGACAAGTGTTTTATTTCCCAATATAAAAACCTTGCTTTTAAATCAGGCATTCCTAAAATCCTCAGTTCCCTTTAAGATCTGGCTTGATGGATGAGAATAATGGAAAAAAAGATCATCATCTTTTTGTTAGCGCCTATCCTGTGTGCTTCTTGCTTCCTCAGTTTTGGTCAAGGTCTTGCTACTGGGCATGCGCACTCTCTTATTCTAAGAGCTGATGGTAGTCTGTGGTCATGGGGAGCCAATCAATCCAATCAGGCAGGCCATCTTGGTTCGAATAAAGTCAGTGAGCCTACTCAGGTAGGTGCGGATACAGACTGGATGGATGTTTCGTCTGGAGCCTCTCATTCTGCTGCTTTAAAAATGAACGGCGATCTTTATGTCTGGGGTCAAAATCAATTTGGGCAATGTGGCCTGGGGCACACAAATTCAGTGTCATCTCCCACTCTCTTAAGTATAGGTGAGCCAGGAAAAAAGGTCTCTTTAGGTGCATATTCAAGTTATGTCGTAGGCTTTTCTGGCAATATCTATAGTTTTGGGCGAAATAATTCTGGAGAATTAGGTACAGGCATTACGAATGCTTATGAGTCTACTCCGGGGGGTTTTGACTTTGCCGAACCCGTTATGGAAATATCTGCAGGTGCAGATTATTGTTCTGCTATTACAGCTGAAGGTAATTTATGGCTCTGGGGTTCCAATGGCTATGGTCAAATTGCTAAAGGAAATGGTGCTTCTTATGATTCTCCCCAGCTATTAGGCAGTGATAATGATTGGGTAAAAGTCTCATGCGGGGACTTTCATGTCTTGGCATTAAAAGAAAATGGTGATCTCTATGCTTGGGGAAAAGACACTCATGATGCCGTGGGGACGACAGGCTTATCTTTTAATGCAACACCGTCATTAATT